>NZ_FZMA01000037.1:0-57271 GCF_900197775.1 Helicobacter salomonis | reverse complement strand
TTTACGCGACTTGTAAGATTCGGCTTGTCTGTCTTTCATTCCTTTATAAGGAGGGCATTTAAGAAAATGTTGGGTATAGCATTTACAATAGCGTGTATTTTAGAGCAAAGAGCAAGCCCTCTAACCTAGATGGAGATCATAAAAAAGCCTGGGAGTCCGCTTTGTAAGAGGGAGACATCAGAAATCCTCGTGTCAAATCATCGCGAGTTTTCTATTTTTAATGGGTCAGCAGTTTTGGCTATACTTTAGGAATAAAAGGATTGGCATGCGTTCTTTTGTCCTATTTTTGCAAAACTATTCGCCTTCGCCCTTGTTGAGCTACTTTTCTGCGGGTTTGCTTAACATTTTTATTCTCAGTGGGGGTGGGCAATTTGCCGTGCAAGGTCCTGTGCTCATCCCTGGCGGGGTGGCTTTGGAAGTACGCCCAGCTGTAACGAACATGAGTGTGGCCGCGGGTGTGGCGAGCGCGCTCTGTTTTATCTCTTAACTTAAAGGTTTAGGTTTGAGTGATAGTTTCCTCAATAAGGCAGAATCTGTCAATAAAACTTTTAGCACAATTGTGATCAGTTATGTGCTCTTGGCACTTTTAGGAGCATTATTGCTCAGTTTTGAGCCTATGCGCACTAAACCCATCGCTTTCATTGACCTCTTCTTCACCACAGCCTCGGCTGTGTGCTTAACGGGCCTCATCAGTGCCAACCCCGCTGTGGATTTTAGCATTTACGGGCAGGCCGTCATCATGGCTTTGATCCAAGCAGGGGGGCTTGGCTACATGGGTCTAGCAGGTCTGTTGTTTCTTCTCATTGGTAAAAAGCTGGATTTTAAAAATCGCGTCTTGCTTAAAGAAACCCTAGATTACCCAAATTTGCAAGGCATCATCAAGTATCTTAAGAAAATCTTATTATTTACTCTTGCTATTGAAAGCATCGGGGCTTTGATTTTGACCCTAAACTTTCTCTCTTACATGCCCTTTAAGCAAGCATTGTGGGCGGGGATTTTTCATGCCATTTCGGCGTTCAATAACGCGGGGTTTAGTATTTTTGAATTTAACCTCGTGGATTACCGCGATGATGTAGTGGTGAATCTCACAATTTGTATCCTCATTATCTTGGGCGGATTGGGATTCTTGGTGCTCAGTGAGTGCTACAATTACCGCTACAACGCGCGCTTGAGTGTGCATAGCCGTATTGTGCTCATCGCTACGGCAATCTGTATTGTGCTAGGCGTGATCGTGATCTTGCTTTTTGAATGGGATAATCCTAAAAGTATGGGGCATTTGGATTGGTTTCATAAATTTATGAGCACCTTTTTTATTTCGGTGAATTTACGCACAGCAGGGTTTAACACCATTGACATGGCAAGTTTGCACGACCAGAGTCTGTTTTTCTCCTCTTTGTTAATGGTGATTGGGGCAGCTCCTGGTAGCACGGCCGGGGGTATTAAAATCACCACAGTAACTTTGCTTCTCTTTTATGCCTACTGCACTCTCAAAGATAAAGAAGTGGTGCTTTTTCAACGCACGATTCCTGAATCCATTCTCAAAAAATCCTTCTTGATTTTCATCATTACCATGTTTTATATTATCATTTCCGCGATGATCTTGAGTGCGACAGATGACACACAAAACAAGCATTTCTTGCGTTTACTATTTGAAATTTGTTCAGCCTTTGGCACAGTGGGGGCGAGCACGGGCGATGGGGGCAATCTGTCCTTTGCAGCCACTTTTAGCCATTTTGGTAAACTCTATTTGATTGTTTTGATGTTTATGGGGAGGGTGGGGGTTTTGGTTTTTAGCATGGCTTTGGTGCGCAAAAGTAAGGCACACAGTATTAAATACCCAGAAGAAGGAGTGATTTTATGAAAACTTATGCAGTGTTGGGATTGGGGAAATTTGGCTCCCATGTGGCACGCGGTTTAGTGGAAAATGGCGAACAAGTGATCGCATTAGACATCAATGAAGACACGATTAATGCCTTTAGGGGCGTGTGCGATAATCTCTTTATCATTGATACAACTGATATCAACGCCCTAAAGGACATTGGGATTGCAGAAGTGGATACGGCAATTGTAAGTATCGGGCAGAAAGTAGAGGCTTCTATTCTAAGTGTGATGGCACTCAAGGAAATCGGAGTTAGGGAAGTGATTGCCAAAGCGTCCACTCTCATCCATGGCAAAATTTTATCCAAGATTGGCACGGATCGCGTGATTTATCCAGAGCGTGATGCGGCAAAGCGATTGGTTAAAGGATTTTCTTTCAACCCTAATTTAGAGGTGATCGATATCACCAATAGCATGAAAATCGTGCGCCTAACTATCGGCTCAGCGCATGCAAGCATGGCCGCGCAGGACTTTTTGAATCTCTTTAAAGCAGATTTGAAAATCATAGCGCTCAAGCGTGAGAACAAGTGGGAATACGACATTCATGTCTCTCTTATCTTGCAAAACGCTGACATTCTCTTGCTCTTTGGACACACCAAAGAGATTGAAACTTTCATGGCTAGCAAAGAAGTCGCAAAGTTTAACAAGTAAACATGATTTGACTAGCTCCCCATAGATAAAGGGGCTTTGGGGTGCGGGGTTTCTGTGCGTTGTTGGAGTTGGTGGGCTGGGAGTTCTTTAAATATTGAGTTCTAGGTAATGCAATTTGCCTTCCCCAGAATAGTAGTTATTGTTGCTCGAAATTTTTAAGGTATTAGCGATAAATAAGCAGTTTTTGATGCATTTAAGTGGACGGTCATTTTTATCCACAAGCTCTATCCCAAGATCTAGTAGCTCAAAACAAACAATCTTGCCAAAGTCGTGGGCTTTTGTGCGTAAGGTGGTAAAATCCAAAGTGATCTCCTGAATTTCTTCGTACTGGTCCATACCTAGCAGCTCGGCTACATCTTCTAAGAACCCCATTATTTTTAACTTCTCTACCCACACCTCTGCAATCTCATCTTAAAAATTGGGCTAGTGAGAAAGTAAAATAACAAAGCCCTAAAGGCTTTTTTGTCGCAATTCTTCTTTGTGGTGAGCAAGCCCAGATGGTCTGCTATCTCATTTTTGTCTTGTTCTAACAAATCTGCGTAACTTTTAAGTAATTCTTTTAAGATTGCCTTGCCAGTTACCAGCCACGCCGTAAAGCCCCTAGCTTTAGCTATGGGGATAGTTGGCTAGCACCAGCATGGCTGTGCTAATATTTGTGCAATCAAGGGGTAATACCCTTGGGGTTGGGGCATCAACCTTTGGAATAGGGAACGTAAGACTCCAAACGGAGCTGTCCTGCTTGAAGCCGCGATCTCCACTAAAGTTAGAATCCCCTAACTTTAGTTATGGGAGAGTATGTCAATAGACCTTTGGCGTCAAAAAGCCTTTCTTTAAGAAAGTTGTAAGTTTTTAATCTTTCCTCTAGGCTGGGATTGCTGGGGGGAGGGGGTGATTGCAAGGCTTTAACCTGTGCCTTAAGTGTTTTAATCTCTGCCTTTAAAACTTCCTTTTCTTGCATGCGTTCTTGGTTTTCCAACACCTCTTGAATCATCTGTCGATCCGCCTCTATCCCAAACACCTGACACAGCGCGCTTAGAATCTCTGTATCCTGTGTGGCTGTGATCGCCTCGATACCCGTCAATTCATTTTGATAACCGCGCGACCTAAGCCAACGCCATAGGGTGTTAGTTTTGTAATGCTCCAGCACATCTAAGAGATTAAAATGATCTTTGAGCTGTTCTAGGCTGGTGATCCTCTCCCCATCACAAATTAACGCAAACTTAGCTAGTTTCATCGTGCCTCCTCATAGAAACGCCCATTATACAATAAAAGCCACCGCCCCACAGCTTTAAAAGCGCGAAGTCATGGCATTAGAAAAGCTAAAATAGTTGTCAACGCCGCCTTAAGAAAAGATACAGCACGCACGCGCTCACAAAAGTAGCTGTAGCATACCAGTTTGCGCCCAAATCTTTAGAAACTAGCACTCCATGGTAAACTAAAATGCCCACCCCGCTCGCTCCAAACCACGCCACCAGCCCAGCTGCCTTGAAGGCAGGCGCGCTTAGGGCATTGCGCACATCTTGTTCGTAATTGGGCGCGCTTAAAATATGCACCAAAGCGATCGCCACCCACGCCACCACAAAGATACCCTGATAGGCTAGGGCACTGAGCAAATAGGCAAACATATCCACTAACATGAGCAAAAACACCGCTACTCCCACCAAGATAGCCCAAACATATTTAGAGAGATCAAGACCTAGCACTTCTTTAAAAAAGGCTTGCATGTTGGTCGCGCCCAAGAAGTAATTAGCCGTGTTGATGCGCGCTTGGGTGATGATCACAAAGAGCAAACCAAAGATACCTAACAATTCAATGAAGGCAAAGGCAACTGCGGACTCTGAAGTGGCTAATTTAGGCATGGTGCTCACTAAGTAAATACCCACCAATGCCGAGAGCACAAAGGCGACTAAGTAAAAGGGCGCGCCAAAGGTGATAAAGGCGTGGAATTTGACATCTTCTTTTTTGCCAAAACGCGCGAAGTCAAAGGTATACATCATTAGCACCCACACCCCCATGTAATACACCGCCACATGCCACCAGCCATAGGGGGGCGCGTTTTTAGGTCCCATGTGTAACCACGCCTCATTATAACCATAGGTGCTAGTCGCATAGATAACAGAAGCCACTAGCCCTAAGAGATACAGGGGTAAGAGCACCCCGTTAAATTTGTCTAACCAGTGTTGCACCGAGCCAAAGATCAAGGGCACGGAAAAAGCCACGATGATCAAACACGCCCCCCAGTGGGGCAGAGCGGGGAATTTATGCGTGGCTGCTAGCGCGATCACATACCCCTCAAAAACGGCGTAATAAATAGCAGTAGCAAAGAAAATCAAGGTGGCTAGGGCAGCCCCCTTACTCCCAAAGAGCACGCGTGAAAATAGGGCGACAGAGAGACCGCTCTTAGCCGCATAGCCAGAGATGAACGCGTTGATGAGAGAATAGGCCACCACGGTGATAAGCAACCCGATAAGGGCGTTTTTTGTGCCATAGGCTTGTGCCATCGCCACCCCCACCACCACATAAAACAAAGCCGAACAAACCCCCCACCAAGACATCATCAAAGAACCCCGTGAGGCTTTTCTCTCCTGCGTAACCACCGAAGTAGATTCGTCCTGCGTATGCTTGTGTGCTAGGTCCTCGTGGTGCGTTGGCATGGCATCTCCTTTAGCTTAAACTGGCGATCATCTTTTTAATCTTGTCTTGATAGGCTTTGCGCGCCACTAGGGCTTGTTGCATATCCACTTGTTTAAAGCGCACTTTTTGATTGGGCGCAAACTGCCCTAGGCGATCTAGATCACAACTAATTACCGTGCAATACATCGCAAATCCGCCCCCACTGGGCGCATCCCTTTGCAAGACAATGGGTTCATTGCCCCCGGGGGCTTGCATCGAGCCCACTGGGTAGCAGGCATCGGGGATATTGCTCGGATTGGAGCCCGCGCCAAAGGGCTGGGGCAAATCTTTATAAGTGAATTTCTGCCCATTTTTAAAGCGATAGCCCAGTCTGTCTGCTTGGGTAGAGACGACATAGACATCATTAAATAGATTGTGCAGGCTCTGCTCTGTGAGCTTATAATCTTGTAGTCCTAAGATCACGTGCAAAAACTCCACTTCTTCTAAGTGTAGATGAAATTCTGGGTCTAGGATCTTTTGGCTGGGTTTGCCCGTGGGCGTGCCAATGGGCAATACATCGCCCTCTTCTAATTTGCGCCCCTTAAAACCCCCAATGCTCCCTAGCGGATAGGTGGATCGCGAACCCATCACCACGGGCACATCTATCCCTCCGGCTATAGCGATATAAGCGCGCGCACCCTTCTTTAAGTAGCTAAAACTAAGTTTGCCCCCGGCTGGAACTTTGAGCGCGGCATTGCTGGGCATTTCTTGCCCATTGACAAGAGGGGTGGTGTGTGCGCCCGTAACCGCGATATAGGTTTCCTTTTCAAATTCTAATTCGGGTGCCATCAAGGCTACCTCTAGGGCGGCAGCGTTTTTATCATTGCCCACCAAGACATTCGCCGCGATGAAAGAGGCTTGATCGAGCGCGCCCCCGGGGGGAATGCCCAAATGGTAGTAGCCATAACGCCCCAAATCCTCTACATAAGTGGCAATGCCCGGCTTGATCACTTTAAAAGAGCTCATGCTAACACCTCCAAGATTTTTTGGTTATAGGCTTTGGGGTTGCTTTGCCACTCTTGCAGAGAAAAGCGCGTGGGGCGGATTTTGAGATTAAAAGTGCCCGCCTCTACCTCTTTGACATATTTATCATACTCTGCTTGCGTGCAGGGGGTGAATTTGATGATGTCCCCGGGGTTTAAAAACACCATGCTCTCTTTGAAATAGGGCAATCTTTGCTCCGGGTCCCACACGGGCGCGGGTGTGATACCCATCATCTGATAGCCCCCACCCCCGCGCACGGCATAAATACACCCAAAACACCCCCCATGCCCGATGGTGAGGGCGGGCGTGTCGATGCGCGCAATCGCGTATTTGGGCACTTCGATCTGAGCTTTGCGTTCTACAAGTTGATAAAGCCAAGGTAAGCCCGCCACAAAGCCGATCATGCTCACAAACCAAGGGCTCTCAGAGTGGGCTTGAATGAAGGCTTCCACACTCTCATAGCCATTGATTTGGCGGGCGTATTCAATGTCGGTGATATTGGGGTCTAAGGTGGAGCCGGGCTCTCTGCACTGGTGGTTATTGCGGAAGCGCATTTGGCACTCATGGGTATAGGGGTCATTGTAAAAAACGGGCATTTCAATCAAGCGGGTTTGAATTTCTGTGCGCGCCCCCACGACTTCTTTTTCTAAAGATTTTAAAATCTCTAGGGCCTTGGTGTGGGGTAAGATGTCCGGATTAAAGGCGATCATGTAGGACGCGTTAGCCGGGCAAATCTCGCTAATGCCCTCCACTCGCATTTCCCTCAGGCGGTTGCAAATCGCCATCGCCAAAAAAAACGCCTCTAAAGACATCCCCTCTTCGCTCACCTCCACAAATAAAAAGGTGTCCCCCCCAAAGCTATATCTAAACGCCATTTTTAGCCTCCTGTTGGTAGTTTTCTAAAAAGTTGATGTCATAATCGCCCTGTTGGATATGGGGGTTTCTCAAAAGCTCCTTAAAAAGCCCGATAGTGGTTTTCACGCCCTCAATTTTGAGCTCGTTTAGGGCTCTTTTGAGTTTGTTAAGGGCTAAGGGACGGCTTCGATCGTAGACAATGAGTTTAGCAATGAGCGAGTCGTAGAAGGGGGGAATGGTGCGCCCGCTAAAGAGCATGCTATCCAAGCGCACGCCCAAACCGGTGGGGCATTGTAATTTAGTGATCTCTCCGGGGCTGGGGAAAAAATTATTCTCAGGGTCTTCAGCGTTGATTCTAACCTCCACAGAATGCCCGCGTAAAGAAATGTCCTTTTGTTGGTAGTGCAAAGCCTGCCCATCGGCAATGCGCAACATTTGGCGCACGATGTCAATCCCGGTTACCATTTCTGTAATGCCGTGTTCGACCTGAATACGCGTATTCATCTCTAAGAAATAAAAACCCTTGCTTTGCGTGTCATAGAGAAACTCCAAAGTCCCTGCACCCTTATAACCCACATCGCCAGCCATGCGCACCGCGCACGCGCACAAAGCCTCCCTAGTCTGAGAATCTAAGCTGGGGCTGGGGGCTTCTTCTAAGATTTTTTGCCTGCGCCGCTGCAAAGAACACTCGCGATCGTAAAGATGGATCACATCTTTTCCATCGCCTAGCACCTGCACTTCGATGTGTTTGGCTCTTGCTAGATATTTTTCCAAATACACCCCCCCATTGCCAAAGGCGGCGCGCGCCTCAGCCGTGGCGATCTCAAACTGGGTTTTAAGCTGGGTTTCATCATTCACTAGCCTAATCCCCTTGCCTCCACCCCCGGCAATCGCCTTAATGAGCAAAGGATAGCCAATTTGGCGCGCCTCCTCTAGGGCTTGATCTAGGTTTTCTAACACGGGACTACTAGGCATGGTGGGCACTTGGCTTTTTTTAGCCTGTTGCAGGGCTTTAGCCTTATCCCCCATTGTAGCGATGAGCTCGCTTGAAGGTCCTACAAAAATGATCCCCGCTTCCTCGACGCGTCTGGCAAATTGGGCGTTCTCGCTTAAAAAACCATAGCCCGGGTGGATGGCATCTACTTGTGCTTGTTTGGCAACTTCGAGCACATTATCAATATTAAGGTAGCTTTTATGGGCGAGATTTTCTCCCACTCGGTAAGACTCATCGGCCAACTGGCAAGCCAAGTTGCCCGCGTCTGCGTCTGTGTAGATCGCCACAGCTTTCATGTTGAGCTCATGGGCGGCTTGGATAATGCGTACCGCGATCTCTCCGCGATTAGCCACCAAAACCTTTTGGATTTTTAAGGGGCGTTTTAGCATCGTCTACTCCACCACAAAGAGCACATCGCCCGGGTTGACAAATTGTTCATTCTCCGCCCTAATTTCTGTGATCTTGCCTTTAGCTCCGGCCTTGATCTCATTGAAAGTTTTCATCACCTCTACTAGGCAAAGGGTGGTGTCTTCATTGACTTCAGAGCCCACCTCTACAAAGGGAGCGGCATCCGGGTTGGGTTTGCGATAAAAGGTTCCGGGGATGGGGCTAACAACTTCGTGCATAGGTTCTCCTTAAGGGTGGTGAATGGTGGGTTTTTGAATTTTAATGCCATGCTCTTCTAAGAGCGTGCGCGTGGCTTGCAACAAAGAGAGGGCCCCGGGGGTATCGCTGTGGATACACACCGAGTCAAAATCTACCTCAATGACCTTACCGGTTACCGTTTTGACTATGCCCTCTTTGCAGGCTTGCAAGACCTTATTAGCAACTTCCTCAGGCGTGTAAGCACGTGCGCGGCGCACCATTACCAACTGCCCATCATCGCCATAATCGCGATCCCCATAAAATTCGCGCACAAAGGGGTGTTTGAGCTCCTTTGCCACTTCATGCGTGATCGTGTTTTCCATGCAATAAAGGGGCAGGCTGGGGTCAATCTTATGCAAAGTGCTGATGAGTTCTTCAGAAAAGGCGCGATCCTTGCTGGCGTGGATATACAAACTCCCATGGGGCTTGAAGTGGTGCAATTTACCCCCTAGGAAATGCACAAACTCGCGCAACGCGCCTAGCTGGTAGAGACAATCATTAGTTAATTCGGTCGGATTAGCCACAATATGCCTGCGCCCAAAGCCCACCAAGTCTCTAAAGCCCGGGTGCACCCCAATCTCTACCCCTTGTTCTAGGGCGTTTTGCACGCTATGGCGCATGATATTGGGATCGCTAGCATGAAAGCCAGCGGCAATATTGCAACTGCTGATGAGCTTCATAATCTCATCATCTACGCCATCTCCAATAATCCATGGGCCAAAACATTCCCCCATGTCGCTATTTAAATCTATGTGTTTTTTCATGGTTCTCCTTTGAATTACATTGAAAAGTATGGCATGAGAAGGCTAACTACCCCAAAGCTTGCCTAAGAGTCACAAATTTATCTGGGTAGAATAGAAACTAAGACGCGTCAATGTCTAGGGAGCGAGCGTCGTGTCTTCCAAATCCCTCAAAATGCGGATTTCAAAGGTTTTATCTGGTGTGTCTAAGAGCGTGATCTTGCCCCCATGCGCCTCCACCACCTGTAAAGAGAGTGCTAAGCCTAGCCCATTGCCCTTTAATTTGGTGGTTTCAAAGGGCTCAAAGAGCACTTCTTTGTCGATGATTTCTTTCCCATCGTCCTTAATGTGGCACACCACCCACTCCCCCTCTTCAAAGATGGCTACTTCAATTTGCCCCTCTTCTAAATGCCCCTCTTCAATCGCATCAATGGCGTTATACAAGAAGTTCTGCAGGGCAATACTGAGCAAACTTAGATCGTAGCGTGCGCTAATGGGCGCGATGTCTGTCTTGAGCGTGATGTCCTTAGTGTAGGTGTATTGGTTGAGCGCGTCCTTGATCTCATCTTCCAACAGGGATAAACTCTGCACGATTTTATTGGCATGCACCCCCTTAGAAAAGAGCAAGGTCGCCTTGATGATACGCTCCACGCGCCATAACGCCTTTTGCAATTCAAACACAATAGGTTTGGTCTTTTCGTCCACCTTTTTAAGTAAAACAGAAGTGAGAAGTGAGATCGAACCTACGGGGTTGCGAATCTCATGGGCTAGGTGGGCGGAGATTTTACCCATAGAAACTAGGCGTTCTTGGCGTTTCTGCTTGGTAATGTCTGTGGCGGTGATGATTTCCTTACCCTGTATTTTGTTATGCTGAAATAAATAGTTCTTGCCCTCGTGCTCGATCTCGCTATTAAAGCCTTGCGCACGCGCCTTTTCAAAAATGCTTTGGTTTTCTAGGGCTTTGCTATTTTTATAAAAGAAACTCTTGTTCTCATTGAGCACCCAAATGGCTTGGGGCAAAATCTCAATCACCCACTCGTAAAGGGCTTTGTAGTCCTTAAACTCTTTTTCTACCTTGTAGCTTTGCAAGATAAATTCGTTGAGCAAGGCTAAAAGCTCTTGGCGATCCCCGATCTTGTGTAAAATCCCTTCTGAATCTGATGGTTTCTCCATGCGCACTAACTCTTTTTCTTGGCTTCCTCTTGGGCTTTCAGAAAGTTGAACAAGAGCTCGCTATAGCCAAAATGCCCACTGAGTTGGTCAGAGAGAGACTCCTTAAACATGGATTGGTAAATCTCACTCCCGGGTTGCTTGGGATAGAGTGGGTTGTCTAATTTAAGCGCGGTGTCGAGCATGAACTTCAAGAGCAAGGATTCAAAGGCATTGGTTTGCTCTTTGAGTTTGGTATCATCACCCTTAAGATTTTTAGCATCGAGCTTATTGGCTAAATACTGGTTGTAAATATCTACATTATTCTTAATCATATGACCTCCATTTCTGCGCTGATCGCTCCCCCTTTTTTCATTGCCTCCAAGATAGAAACAATGCCCTTAGGGCTCACCCCGATCTTTTGCAACGCCTTAACCACACTGGCAATGGTTGCCTTTTGGGAGCTTAAGATATTCTCCTTGGTGTCAAACATGGTCTGTGCGTCCAGCTTTTGGATATCCTTTTTGGCCTTGCCCTTCTTGGGCTCTAAGAGTTCTTGGGTGATCTTAATGGTTACATCCCCACTAGTTACTACCACCGGGTGCACCACAATATCCACACCCGCTACCACGGTGCCCGACTTTTCATCAATGATAATCTTATTGGCGTGGCTGTAGTCAATATTGATCTCTTGGATCAGTGCCAAAAACTCTACCATAGTTAGGTTGTCTGGTTTTTTGAGCTTGATCGTCTTGGGATCGATGGCTAGGGCGACTGCGTCTTTAAAGACATGATTTAGAGCCTCTTGGATTTTGATCGCGTTTTTAAAATTAGGTTTTTTAAGACTGAGTGTCATACCATTTTTATGCAAGAGATCGTAACTAACCTCGCGCTCAATGGTTGCGCCATTGATGATTGTGCCCGAGAGTAGATTAGCCGAATTGCCTAAACTCACGCTCCCTTGCGCGATGGCGTAGATATTCCCATCAATTGCGCTTAAGGGGGTCATCACCAACACCCCATGGTCGATGGATTTAGCATCCCCAATTGAAGAGATTTGCACATCGATTTTATCGCCCTGCCGTGCAAAAGAAGGCAAGCTAGCGGTGATCATGACGGCGGCAACATTCTTAGACTTGATGTCTTGGGGAGACACTTTCACATTGACACTTTCTAGCATATTGGCAATAGATTGCATGGTGAATTTAGAGCCGGATTTATCCCCCGTGCCATTGAGCCCAATCACCAGTCCATAGCCCACCAGTTGGTTATCGCGCACACCCACGATATTGGCGATGTCCTCGATCTTTTCGGCATGCAGACCCACCACGCACAGACATAGAGCTAAGAATTTGCTTAAACTTCCCATGCGCGCATTCTAGCTAAACTTTTTTAATCCGCGCTTGGCAATATAGCCCCACAGACCTAGAGAAACCCCTACCATCGCCAAGCTTAAAATCTGTCCCATGCTCAAGTGCCAAAAATAATACCCCAGTTGCGCGTCTGCCTCTCTCCAGTATTCGCAGATAAAACGCGCACATGCATACCCCAAACCATAGACCACCATCAGCATGCCCGGAGTGCGCACAAAGGCTTTAGCCACCCACACCACGATAAAAAGCACTAGACCCTCTAAAAACGCTTCAATGAGTTGGCTAGGATAGCGCAAGACCCCATCTACTAGGATTCCTATTTTTTGCCCCCACACATCGCTACTAGGCACTACACGACCCACTAATTCTTGGTTTAAAAAATTGCCTATGCGTCCAAAGACATAGCCTAAGGGCAAAGAAATCGCAATCAAATCCAAATAGATTAAAAAGTTTTGCTTTTTAATCACGCTAAACAGCACAGAGGCCACCAAAAAGCCTACCAGCCCGCCATGGTAGCTCATCCCTCGAATGCCTACAAATTCCCCATTGTAAAAGGGATTGAAAATCTGCCATGGGGCTTTGAGATAGTAAAGGGTGTTGGGATCGTAGATGAGAATATAACCCAAGCGCGCACCCAAGATCACGCCCAATTCCACATACAAAAAGTAGCTCTCAAATAGGGCTTTAGAAATGGGAAAACGCTGCGGGTCGCGCTTGATCGCGCTGAGTGCGACAAAAAAGGCGACAAGGAGCGCACTCACATAGGCTAATCCGTACCAATGCACATTTAAGCCAAAGAGAGAAAAGGCAATGGGGCTAAAGTGGCTGTAAATTTCATTCCAAAAACTCAAAATCCTCTCCTAAATCAAAATAGGGCGGGGTGGGGGCTTGTAGGTCATAACCCAAGAGTTTTACTCTTTTAGCGTGTAAAAAGAGATACATATTGGGTTTTGCCCCATAGAGAGTATCTCCCACAATGGGGTGCTTGATCGCACTCAAATGCGCGCGGATTTGATGGGTTACCCCGGTTTCAATCACCACTTTTAAAAGAGTGTAGTGGGGATAGTGTTTTAAGGGGGTGATGTGCGTGATCGCCTCTTTGCCCTTGGGATCACACACACTTTTGACAAAACCCTTATCCACATGTGCATGGCTTTTTTGCACCCTTAAGGGCATGCGCAAGGTTTGCCCCTTATGGATAATGCCCTCCACCAGTGCGCAGTATTCTTTATAAACGCGTCTTTGTTTAAACGCTTCTAATGCGCGGGTATAAAATGGGGCACACCCCAATAAAAGAACCCCGCTAGTGGGCTTGTCTAAGCGGTGCAAGAGTTGGTAGGGGGCGTGATCGCGTTGCAGCGTATAGCTATCCACCCCCGCGCTTTTACAAAGAGCTAAGAGTGTGTCATTTTGGTAGAGAATGCTAGATTCCACGCGCTCTAACACCTCAAAACGCGCTGTCAAGGGAAGCAGAGTTCTAGCTAACTTTAAGGGCTTGTTGTGTGCGCGCACTCTGCCTAAATCGATTAAATTCTTGGCTTGCTTGTGAGAGATGCCTAATTGGGCACTTAAGAGTTTGTAGGCTTTCTGCATATCATGTGAGCCAATGTTTCTAGGCGATGGTTGCCGTATTCAATAGAACTGGGCAAGATTTTTTGGGCTTGTGCAAGGGTTTGAGTTAGTTGTGGGGGTTCTACCAAGATAAAATTACGCACACAGCTAAATAGAGCTTCTTGGTTGAAAATATGTTTACCGCTAATGAGTTTTGCCCCAAAAAAGGCGGGCTCTAGGGGATTATGCCCTCCTATGGGTGCAAAAGCCCCCCCTAAAATCACGATGTCTGCGATGGCGTAAAAGTCATTGAGCACCCCTAGCGCATCGATCAAGGTAACTTGATGATGCCATGTAAGCCCCTCTGAGAAAAGATCAAAAATCAAGCCCTTTTGAATCAACATTTTCTTAACTTCCCCAAAGCGCTCAGGGTGGCGCGGGACTAGGCCAAGAAAAGCATCGCTTTGCAGGGCTAAAAACGCCTCTAAGATCAACGCCTCTTCACCTGGATGGGTGCTAGCCGCTAGGATCAAGGTTTTAGGAGGCTTTGGGTAGTGATGAGTGCGCTTGGGGGGGTTAAAGAGTTTGAGATTGGGGAAAATTGCCCCGGTGCGCACCCCTAAAGAGCGCAGTTTTCCTAAATCTTGTGTGCTTTGAGCGTAGATGTGATCCACTTGCGCAAAAAGGTAGGCATAAAACACCCTAAAGCGGTGATAACGCGGGTAAGAACGCCTAGAAATGCGTGCATTGATCAAAAAGGTTTGCGCTCCCACTTGTTTAGCCAAGACAAAGACTCCCAGCCACAATTCAGCTTCTGTAACTACCAAGGATTGCAACTGATCCAAATCTTTGCGCCAGAGCCAAAGTAAGGTCTCAAAAAGCAAGTAGCGCACTTGTATATAAGCGCTGTGGGCATAGGTGTTGCGCGCGAGGGTGTAGCCGGTTTGGGTGGTGGTGGTGAGCAAAATAGGAGTGTTGGGGAAAAGGGCTAGCAAGGGTTCTAGGGATTTGACTTCGCCAAAAGAGCAGGCATGAAACCACAACATAGGCTTAAAGGTGAGCTTGTACCCCCTAGCAAAAAAGCGTGCTCCCAAAGAATGGCGGTACTTGGACTTGAAACGTAAGAAAGCAAGCACGGGCAGGACTAGCAAATACACTAGCGCAAGCAGGGCAATATAGAAGCGATAAAAAATTAGATCTCGCTTGTTTGTTGGGGTTGGGTTTCCACATAGAGAATACGCCCACAATGCGGACAGGTCAAAATGTCCTGACTGCCTAAAATTTCTGTGTAAGTCTTGTCGTTAATGCGGATAAAACACCCCCCACATGCCTGTTTGCGCACACTCACTACACAGGTATTGCCCGCCCAACGCCTAATGCGCTCGTAAAAGGCGATGAGTTTGCGATCCATTTTGAGAGTGAGATTTTGTTTTTCATGGAAAATCTCCTGTTGGCGTTGCTTGATCTGGGCTGTGTCCTGCTCTACCCGCTCTTCAAGGGTAGTGATTTGGGTTTCTAGCGTTTCTAACGCTTCTCTCAAACCATCTTGCAATTTGCTTTTATGCGCCATTTCATTTTCCAAACGCTCAATTTCTTTATTGGCTTGGTTGGCGCGCTCTTTAGTAATGTCTTCTTCGATGCCTAAAGAACGCAACTCTCGTTCTGACTTGATTTGAGCGATTTTTTTCTGAATACTATCGATTTTAGCGTTGATTTCGTGCAAGGTCTGTTCATTTTTGGAAACTTGGAGCTTCAGAGCAGCTTTTTCTTCTTCTAGTGCGCTGTATTCGGCTTGTTGTTTGTGTTTCGTGGCTAGGGCTTTATCTAAATCCACGCGTTTAGCCTGAATTAGAGGCTCCAAGGCTTCAATGTCTTTATCTAAACGAGAAATCTCGATGAGTTGGGTCAAATGCGCATTCATAGCGTGCCTTATAGATGTAATTGAAACCGGGGATTCTAACATATTCTGGCTTAGGGTTGTGGCATGTAAGCAACTAAGCTGTGAGGGTATGTTAAATGCTATAATCCACGCCATACTTCAAAAGGAATACCATGCCCTATATTTCTAATACACTCGATGGCGCAAGAATTCTCATTACTGGAGGGGCGGGGTTTATAGGGAGCAATCTAGCTTTTTATTTTCAAAAACACCACCCTAAAGCACGCGTCATCGTATTGGATAAATTCAGAGAACAGACCCCCCCTAGCACGAGTCTAGGACATTTTAAGAACCTTATTGGGTTTAAGGGGGATGTGGTGCGTGCGGACATTACAAAGGATTTAGAACGCATCGAAAAGCTCGATTTTGATTACCTTTTTCACCAAGCTGCCATTTCGGACACCACTAATTTAAACCAAGAATTAGTTATGCGCACCAATCACCAAGCTTTTTTGGATTTGCTAGACATTGCTGCGCGTAAACACGCCCGCGTGATCTACGCTTCTTCGGCTGGAGTTTATGGCAACACACCCGCACCTAATGTGGTAGGACAAGGGGAAAACCCCGAAAATGTCTATGGTTTTTCTAAGCTCTGCATGGATGTCAGCGTGCTCAGTGGGCGTTACAATATCCCTATTGTTGGCTTGCGCTATTTTAATGTCTATGGTCCGGGGGAATTCTACAAACACAAAACCGCTTCGATGATCTTGCAATTAGGGCTACAAGCCCTGCTAAACCAAGAGGTTAAACTCTTTGAATTTGGAGATCAGCAACGCGATTTTGTGTATGTCCAAGATGTGATTCAAGCCAATGTCAAGGCGATGCGCGCGCCTGTGAGTGGGGTGTATAATGTGGGCTTTGGCGTGGCGCGCTCCTATAATGACATCGTAGAGCTTTTAAAACAAGAGTTGGGTGACTTTAAAGTAACCTATATCAAAAACCCCTATGCCTTCTTTCAAGAGCACACTTGCGCACACATTGAACTTACGCAAAAAGAGTTGGGCTACCAACCTGCTTACAACCTAGAA
This sequence comes from Helicobacter salomonis, assembly GCF_900197775.1. Classification (NCBI taxonomy): domain Bacteria; kingdom Pseudomonadati; phylum Campylobacterota; class Epsilonproteobacteria; order Campylobacterales; family Helicobacteraceae; genus Helicobacter; species Helicobacter salomonis. Next base: position 40,811 of record NZ_FZMA01000037.1, on the reverse strand, counting down.
AAGGGTATTAAGACTTATGTCCCCATTATCCGTGCATTGGCGCAACAGACATGTTAGAGCTCTTAAGCCAACCCCAAAAAATCCCCCATATTGTAGTGGTGGGTGATCTCATTGTGGATCATTACATTTGGGGTGTGAGTGAGAGGCTCTCCCCAGAAGCCCCCGTGCAGGTAGTGGAGGTGCAAACAGAGAGTTATCGCCTAGGGGGAGCGGGCAATGTGGCAGATAATTTGCGCGCACTGGGAGCGCAGGTAAGTCTGTGCGGGGTGGTGGGCGCAGATGAGCCTAAAGAATGGTTGCTCACCCAATTAGCCCAACTAGAGATCAATTCTCAAGGCGTGCTTGTCGATCCCACACGCCCCACTTGTAAGAAAAGCCGCGTGATGATCTCCAAGCAACAGGTCTTACGCATAGATCGCGAAAGTAGAGCCCCCATCAGCCCCACATTGGAGAAAACCCTTTTAGACACTGCTGCTGCTTTATTAGAAAATGCGGATGCACTGGTGATCTCAGATTATCAAAAGGGCGTGGTGGGTACGCGGCTTTGCCAAGCTTTGATCACCCTTGCTAACCAAGCTCATAAGCCCGTTTTATGTGATCCAAAGGGAAAAGACTATTCTAAATACAGCTATGCGACTTTAATCACCCCCAACAAAAAAGAAGCCCAGATCGCCACAGGTTTGGACATTCAGGACGATGCGCATTTGCAAGAAGCTTTAGAGCATTTTAAAACACAATTCCACATCACCATTCCCCTTATCACTCTAAGCGAAGCGGGCATGGTATTTTTAGATCGGGCTAATATGGTGAAAATCCCCACCATTGCCAAAGAAGTTTATGATGTGAGCGGAGCGGGCGATAGCGTGATCGCGGCTTTAGCTTTTTGTTTGGCTTTAGGCTTTGATCTGCACCAAGCATGCGCGTTTGCCAATGCGAGCGCGGCGGTGGTGGTGGGCAAGGTGGGGAGCGCGCATGCCACTTATGCTGAAGTGCTCGAATTTTGGCAACGCCACTACCATCAAGGGCAAAAAATCCTAGATCGCCATCTCTTAAGCCAAATCTTACGCGCCAGCCACCCTAAACGCGTGGTTTTCACCAATGGGTGTTTTGATCTCTTGCATAGGGGACATGTAGATTACCTGCAAGAGGCTAAAAAGTTGGGGGATATTTTGGTAGTGGGCTTAAATAGCGACTCTTCTGTGTGTGCGCTCAAAGGGGCGACGCGTCCCATTCAAGCCCAAGAGGATCGCGCCTTTATTTTAGCGGGCTTAGAGTGCGTAGATTTTGTCGTCATCTTTGAAGAACTCACCCCCCTAGAACTCATCAAAGCCCTTCAACCCGATATTTTGGTCAAGGGGAGCGATTACAAAGATAAAGAAATTGTAGGGAGCGATTTAGTGCCAGAGGTGGTTTTAATCGACTTCGTGCAAGGCAATTCAAGCAGTAGTATTATCCAAAAAATTCAAGGACTTTCATGCAACACTTCATCCAATCTGAATTCTTAGCCCATATTCAAACTGCTCAAGAGACTTTGGCAATCTTGAGCCAAGACATCGAAAAAGCCGCGCTTTTACTCGTGGAAACTTTAAGGCTGGGTAATAAGATTTTAATCTGTGGGAATGGGGGGAGCGCAGCGGATGCGCAACATTTTGCCGCCGAGCTCACGGGGCGTTATAAAAGAGAGCGCGTAGGTTTGCCTGCCATTGCTTTAAGCACAGATACTTCAGCTTTGACAGCTATTGCTAATGATTATGGTTATTCTAAGGTCTTTGCGCGTCAGGTGGAGGCATTAGGCAAACCGGGGGATTATTTGGTGGGCATTTCTACCAGTGGCAATTCTGAAAATGTGCTTTTAGCCTTGCAAAGGGGCAAAGAATTGGGCTTAGGCACTCTGGGCTTAAGCGGACATCAGGGGGGCAAGATGCGCGCGCTGTGTGATTGCCTTCTAGTTGTGCCCAGCACAGACACTCCGCGTATCCAAGAGATGCATATTTTACTCATCCACCTACTTTGCGATGCGATTGAAAAGGCATTCTGTGAGTAAAATGGTTTTAGATAATCGGTTCTTGCTGTGTTGGGTGAGCTTTGTGCTTGCGTCTGTGTTTTCACCTGATGCGCATTTAAGCTATCTTTCCAAAACTTTGCTCAAAGTTGCCTTCTATAGTGGGGCGTTTTTCTATGCGCTCTACACGCTTTTAAGCTTTTTGCCCACGCGTTTAAGCAACTTGATAAAAAATACTATCGTAGTTCTAAGCCTTTTAGTGGCTTTTCTGCGCTTTTTTATGGGCTACATTTTCAACATGGACATTAACCAAGCTTTGATTGAAACCCTACTAGGCACAAATGTCCAGGAAGTCCGCTCGTTTTTGATCGCTCATGTATTCTCCCATAGTTTTCTGATTTTGGGCGTGGGGGGCGTTTGTGCGTTGTTTTTGGCTTTTGTGCGTTTTAAGTGGAGTCTTCCCCCTAAGCTCCATGCTTTGTTTTTAGGGATGTTTATTTTGGGTGTGGTCGCGCACATGGGACGCACGGCTTATCTGTTCCACCAAAGAGGCGCGACAGGTTGGACACCCCCAGAAATTTGGGACACTCTGCCTTTAATCAAGGAGGTGCGCGCGATCTATTTTGGTATAGGTAGTGATGCGCAAGCGGTGCACGCTAGCCTCAATAAACCCTATCCTAAGGATTATCTCAGAGTAGATAGGGATAGCGTGGATAATGTGGTACTCATCGTGGGCGAGAGTGCGTCTAGAAATTTCATGGGGGTTTATGGCTACTCTGTGCCTAACACGCCTTTTTTTAGTGGTTTAGTAGAGAGAGAGAGATCGCAAAACTTGTTTGTCTTTGATAATATTATCTCAGCTTTTGCAAATACTCATGGGGTTTTCCAAACTCTCTTGAATTACAGCGACTATGAAAACCACGCTACAGCTTGGTATGAACAAAAGAATCTAGGAGATATTTTCAAGAGGGCGGGTTACAAGACTTTTTGGCTGGACAACCAAGACCAAGCCCGTACCAGCAATGCCTACGAATTGCTACCCCGCCGTTTTGAAAAAATTTTTCGGACTCCTTCTTGGAGCACGGGTGATCAAGCTTTGCTAGATGTGTTTAATAAGCGTGTTTTGCCCCATTTAGGGGCTAAAAATGTGGTTGCCTTCCATCTCATCGGCAGTCATCTACTCTACAAAGAACGCTTTCCCAAGAGTTTCGCCAAATTCACTCCTGCGCAAATCCCCTATCAGGGTTTACATGTAAAAAATGAGGCAGATAAACAAATCGTCGCTGATTATGTGAATTCGCTTTACTACACCGATCATGTCTTAGAGGGAATTTTTAAGCTCTTTGAAGACAAGGACGCAGTGATCGTCTATCTCTCCGATCATGCCCAAGATATTTTTGAAAGTGATAACACCTATGGGCATCGTTGCTCTACCTATGGCGTAGAAATCCCCTTTGTCATCTATGTTACCGATCTCTTTAAACAAAAACACCCTGAAAAAGTCAAACAACTCGCCCAAGCGGTGCATAAACCTTTCATGAGCGATGATCTGATCCACACTCTTTTACCATTAGCAGGGGTTCACACCAAGGATAATATAGAAAGCAAGGATTTATTGAGTCCGCAATTTGACACCACTCGCCAGAGGGTTTATTGTAATGATATACCCTATAAGCAAAAGCCTTAGCGCGCAAAATATAGATATAGGTCATAAAAAATGTAGTAAATGTGTTAAAATGCGCCCTCATTTCTTGATCAAGGTTTCGTATGATTTTAGATAACCGCTTTTGGCTCATGTGGCTGGCCCCTGTAGTGGCGAGTTTCTTCTCTATGGATATACATATGGGTGGGTACTTGATGCGCCATGTGCTCAAAGTAGCCTTTTATGGTTTTTTACTTTTTTATCTATTTTATTTTTTGGTTGATCTCATCAAATACAAAGGCCTAGTTCGAGGGTTGAAAAATGCCATGCTCATCTTGAGCTTGTCCTTTGCCTTTATTAACTTTTTTACTTCTTATTATTTTAGTATGGGATTTAACCAAGCATTGGTCGACACCATTTTAGCCACTAACCCTGAGGAAAGCTATGCCTTCTTTGTGAGCACGGTCATGCCCCATTTGGGGATTGTAGTGGCATACTTACTCTTTTGTTACCTATTTTTATACGGGGTGCGCGCACGGGTACAACTCAGCTATCGAAAATCTAGCCTTATCTTTGCACTCCTTGTAGGTGGCATCGCTTTACACTCCATGCGTACGGGTTGGAATTTACAACAAGGCGTAAGGGGGTATGTTGTCAATCTTGAAATTGCGATGCGCACCACTCCCATTGTTAAGGAAATTGGCACGCTCGTGCATGCCTTTCAGGATCGTCACCAAGCCCAACATATTTACCAAAGTTTCAAAGAACCTTACCCGAAAGGGTATGCAAGTATCAAGCCCAGTAGCGTAGCCAATGTTATTTTGATCGTAGGGGAGAGCGCATCTAGGAATTTTATGGGAGCTTATGGCTACTCTGTGCCTAACACGCCCTTTTTGAGTAGCTTGCTAGAGAGAGAGAGAGAGAGAAAGCAAAATTTGTTTGTCTTTGATAATGTGATTTCTCCCTTTGGCAACACCATGCCTGTTTTTCAAGTCTTGCTAAATTACAGCAATTATGAAAACCGCACTGTCCCTTGGTATGAACAAAAAAATTTAGCCGATATTTTCAAGCTTGCTGGTTATAGAACCTTTTGGTTAGACAACCAGGAAGAATCAGGCTCTAGCAACGCCTATAGTCTTATTGCGCGTCGTTTTAATCGCCATGTCTATACCCAGATTTCTTTCAAAAAGCTTTACGATTCTGCTTTGATAGACACCTTTCACACTGAAATCCAGTCTCAAGTTGGTGTTAAAAATTTTATCCTCTTTCATCTCATCGGCAGTCATCTACTCTACAAAGAACGCTTTCCCAAGAGTTTTGCCAAATTCACTCCTGCGCAAATCCCCTATCAGGGTTTGCATGTGAAAAATGAGGCAGATAAACAAATCGTCGCTGATTATGTGAATTCGCTCTACTACACCGACCATGTCTTAGAAGAGATTTTTAAACTCTTTGAAGACAAGGACGCAGTGATCATCTATCTCTCCGATCATGCCCAAGATATTTTTGAAAGTGATAACACTTATGGGCATCGTTGCTCTACCTATGGCGTAGAAATCCCCTTTGTCATCTATGTTACCGATCTCTTTAAACAAAAGCACCCTGATAAAGTGAAACAGCTTGCTCAAGCCGTGCACAAGCCCTTTATGATCGATGATCTCATCCATACCCTTTTGCCCTTAGCAGGGATTCACACTAAGGATAATTTAGAGAGTAGGGATTTGCTAAATCCCGATTTTGATATTACGCGCCCAAGAATGTATTGTCAAAATATGCTCTACAAAAAAAGGCCCTGAGCATCTTTAACACGCTCTCCTTACACATCGTCTCTTGTGTCTACAGCACAAATTTGCCAGCCGATTATCCTCATAACTTCGAGCTTGTGGGCTTTAGCGCCCGCGCGCCAAACAAGACAAAGAGAAATGGGCTAAATCTCCCCTTCCCATGTGTGCAAAGCTTGCTCTAAAACCTCTTTAACACAGGTGATTCCCCCTGCTAGGCTAAACAGCCAGTACTTGTGCGCGTAGATCCATTCTAATTGTTTGGCCTGTAAATCTTCTTGGGTGAAAGTGGGCTTGACGACAATCTTAGCAATGTCTAACTCTTGGTGAAAAATATAGGATTGAATCGCATCATTAAAGCATTGGGTAAACTTGACCTCTTCAAACAAGCCCTTGAGATTATCAATCTTGATGCTCAAGTCTTCAATGCGCTTTAAATCCAAATTCTCTAATTCCTGCCTGGCATTCAAGTCTTCGATCTCTTCTAAAAAGCTCATCACCTCTAAAAAAAGGGCTTCGATCTTTTCTTTGCACTCTTGGGCGTAGGTAATCGCCTCTAGGCATGTGTTTCTAGCTCCCTCCAGCCATTGCGCGCTCTGCTCTGGGCTTGGGGAGGTGAGCTGTAGGGGGGGTTTGGGTTCTAAGAGGGGTAAATCCGCATGGATTCTAGCTATTGCCTCTGCAAAACTCAATTCCAAAGTGCCCCTAATTCTAGCCCCTCCCTCTGTAGCGTTGATCACCTCTAGGGCATAGGGCGTGTGGTAGATGTCTTTTTCAAAAAAATCTAAGAAGAGTTTCCAAATACGTGTGCTCTCCACTTGTCCTTCCCCGCCATAGGCTTCAATAAAAATTTTCTCTCCTTCCTCTTTGGGCTTGATTTCCTGCGCGCCATAGAGAGCGCCACTAGCATGGCTATCCCCGCTGGGCGCAAAGCTCAAATCCTGCCCGATAAAAACACAACGCTTGAAGCGCGCATGCACCACGAGCTCATAGGCCATGTTAGCCGCACTCATGCCAATGCCCAAATAGCCATAGTCATGCAAGTTAAAAAGGCTTGTATAGCCAAAGGGGCGCAAACTAAACTGGATAGTGCCCTTACTGATGGCTTGGCGTAAGGTTGAATGCACAATCGAAGTGATGGCAAAGATCACGCCCTCTTGGGCCTCTTTAGGAGTGTCTTCGTAAAATTTTGCGCTAGCCTCCACGCGCTCCAAAGAAAAGACCAGATCGGGTTTGATCCCATGCGCGTGCAAAATGGGGAAAGATGCGTCAATGCAAAAGAGAGTTGCATAGGGAGCGATTTCTTTGAGCAGGGGTAGCTGCTTGTTGAGGCTAGGCCCTGTAGAGACAATGATCGCAGTGTTGTAACGCGCGTTGCGCAACTTGAGAGCTTGCACGAGGTTGATGAGAGTTGGGGTTTGCACAACAAAGGGGAGGTTTTGCACATGGTGTTTGATACCAATGATGGCATCCCTAGCGTCATTACCCACCCCAATCACGGCGTTTTCCAAAGCTTTAATGAAGTGTTGGTTGATCTGAGTGAAATCCGACGCGTAGCGTTCATAATAGGAATGGGCAATGATCAGCTCATAGACTTTGGCATAAATCTTGGCGTGCTTGTCCATCAGGAAAAGTGAAGCGATCAAGGGGTAATTGCACGCACTAGAATGCAATAAAATCAGGCGATCACTCTCCATCTCTTCGCTAAAATCCAATAGGTTCAAAATAATAAAAATGATTTCTAATTCTGGTTCAATGACCACGATGCGTTTGAGTTGTTCTAATCCCAAAAACAAACGCATGAGCATGCCATTGCCTGCACCGTAGAAGTAAAGGTAGGGAATATAGGCATAGCTCTTGAGTTCTTCAAAACGATCTAAGTTTTCTTCTAAGGGTTTATTGGCAAATAAAGGTGTGTTACAGGAGATGTCCACAATATTGAACGCGTCTTGTTGCACAAAGACCTCGTATTTGAGATTACTCTTGAGCTTGGCCAGCTCTAAGGCGAGCAGGGGGTCTTTGGCTTGCAACACCCCTAGATTCTTCTCATAAATGTTAGACAAGTCCTACCCTACCCCCTCTATTGTAAGAGTCTCAAGACATTTTGCTGCACCGCATTGGCTTGGGCCATCGCAAAACTCCCGCTCTGGGCCAGGATATTGTATTTAGAAAAGCTCGCACTCTCTTCAGCAAAATCCACATCGCGGATTTGCGATTCGGCCGCTTTCACGTTCACCTGAGTTACAGAGATGTTATTGATCGTGGTGACCAACTCCATCTGCACGGAACCTAGATCAGAGCGAATCTTATCCAGCTGGGTGCGCGCGCTCTCAGCCATATCCATCACCATCATCGCCCCGCGCAAACTCGTAACCCCTGCCCCAATGCCCTTAAGATTAAAGGCGGCCTGAGCAGCGTTAGCATTCCCCCCCCCAGCACTGGCAGCGTTGGCATCAAAAACCCCACGGATATTCTGCAAATTCACTGTGTATTCTGCGATACCCTGAGCAGAGTGCAAGCCGACATGGCTAAAATTCACCCCGCTGACAATGATGTCGCGCGCATCCTCTCTAGTTAAAGTTAATCGACCTACGATGGCGTGTGCATTGCCCGAGATGCCTCTAAAATTCCCTCCTCCAAAGACATGCCCAGAAGCACTCTCAGTGTGGATGGAGATTGCACGCCCATCTACAGAGCGTAAATTGATACGTCCCTGAATATCCGTATAAGCCTCTACACCCGTGCGCTCCTTAACAGAGTTGATCGCATTGGTCAATCTCCCATCGCGGTCATTGTGTTGGACATCATTCACATTCCCGATCAACACCCCATTAATGGTCAAGCCCCTTACCGTGCCTGACTCTACGGAGTTCTCACCCGTGCCCAAAACCACGGCGGTGGCGCGCACGCCCAACGCCACAGAGTTCTTATTGATCACATTCACCAACGCGCCTAGCCCTGTGCCCGCGCTAGTGGAAATCTTTACAGACTCTAATTTAAAATCATTTACCGCATCCGCCTGCTTGAACTTGAGTGTTACTTCCTGGAGGTTGTGCGCACCCGCACTCACTTCCATGCCCCCGCGATCCATTGCTGAGGTTTCAAAGCGCACATGCCCAATCTTATCTGAGCCTGTAGGGCCAATAGAAGCCTTGATCGTAGTGTTGGAATACGCCCCGATCTGGAATTCTTTATTGGAAAAACTTCCTGCCAGCAACTGCTGGCCATTAAAGCTCGTGGTGTTAGCAATATTGTCCAACTCTTCTAGGAGTCGTAAAATATCACTTTGCAACGCCTTTCTAGTTTCGGCAGTTTGTCCATCTTGGGCGGCCTGCACGGCCTTAGTTTTCACCGTGTCTAAGATTTTGATTTGCTCATCCATCGCTTTATCTGCGGTTTGCACCACCCCGATTGCATCATTCGCGTTTTTGACCGCCTGCCCCAAGCTCGCACTTTGGCTTCTCAAGCTATCGGCGATCGCCATCCCTGACGCGTCGTCTGCAGCCTTATTGATGCGCAAGCCTGAACTTAATTTTTCTAAAGAGGTAGAAAGATCGCGGTTGTTGCGTACCCCGATAGTGTGTGCATTCAATGCGGCTACATTCGTATTGATTCTAAAACTCATCTGTGCATCCTTTGCAATAATATGCCCACACAAAGCAATAGCTATTCCATGTTTTAGAGACACTCCTTGCAGTAAAATAGTTTATAATGTGAGAAAAACGAGGTATGCATGGGCAAACACACCAAACTGATTATTGTAGAGTCTCCCACTAAAGCCAAGACAATCGCACATTTCTTAGATGGTAGTTATGAGATCATCGCCTCTAAAGGGCATGTGCGCGATCTGCGCAAATACGCTATGGGAATTAGTGTACAAGAGGATCGATTCATTCCTAAATATGCTGTAGACAAAGACCATGAGGAAATTGTGGCGCAGATTTTACAACGCGCCCAAGGCGCGCAAGAAATTTACATCGCCACGGATGAAGATCGCGAGGGCGAGGCAATCGGTTACCACATCGCCTATCTCATCGATCAGGCCAAACGCAAAGGCCAAGACCCCTTGGAGGAAATGCACACTTTAGAATTTCAGAGCCAGACCAAGACTCCTAACAGCCCTATCTTTACCTTTCCACGCATTGTTTTCCATGAAATCACAAAAACCGCCATTTTGCACGCACTCAAACATCCCAAAACCCTCGATGTACACAAAATCAACGCCCAACTAGCCCGCAGGCTTTTGGATCGCATTGTGGGCTTTAGTTTGAGTTCTCTACTAGCCTCTAAAATTTCTAAGGGCATGAGTGCGGGGCGGGTGCAAAGCGCAGCTCTTAAAATCGTGGTGGATCGCGAACGCGAGATCAAGGCCTTTAAGCCCATCACTTACTACGAGATTGAGGGTATGATTGAAAAGGTATCAGTGAGTTTACACACCTATCAAAACCAAAAACTCAAGAAACAAGGTCTTAGAAATGCCCAAGAGGCCTTGGAGATGGTAGCTAATTTGCGCGCTCAGACTTATCAAGTCCAAGAAATCAGCACTAAAGAGAAGAATGCCCCCACGCCCCCCCCTTTCATGACCTCCACTTTGCAACAAAGTGCCTCCAGCCAACTAGGTTATAGCCCTTCTAAAACCATGAGTATCGCCCAAAAACTCTATGAGGGTGTGATGACTCCACAGGGGGCTAGCGGGGTGATCACCTATATGCGCACGGACAGCCTTAACATCGCTAAGGAAGCTATTAAATCCGCGCGTACTTTCATTGAGCAGACTTATGGAGCACCTTTTGTGCCCAAAAAACCCAAAGTCTACACTTCTAAAAATAAGAGTGCTCAAGAAGCCCATGAGGCAATCCGCCCCACCAATTTAGATTTCACCCCAAATATCGCTAAAAACTACCTCAAGCCCGAAGAGCATAAAATCTATACCTTGATTTACCAACGCTTCTTGGCCTCTCAAATGAGCGATGCGCGCTTTGAAAACCAGAGTGTGCATTTTACTAATGAGAAGTTAGGGGCTGTGTTTAAAGCCAGTGGGCGCAAATTGCTCTTTGAGGGCTTTTACAAAGTCTTGGGCGAGGTAGATAAGGACATGCTCCTGCCCCATTTTAGCTTGCATCAAGAAGTGCATCTGGAGAGTTTAGAGGCTAAGGAGTGTAGCACGCAGCCCCCTGCGCGCTACTCAGAAGCCTCCTTAATCAAAACTTTAGAGAGTTTGGGAATTGGGCGACCCAGCACCTACGCGCCTACTATCGCCATCTTACTTAGCCGCGATTATGTGTCCTTGCAACAAAAACAGCTCGCCCCCACTCCAAACGCCTTTAGCGTGATAGAGATTTTAGAAAAACACTTTAGCGAGATTGTGAACACCGCCTTTAGCGCAGGGCTAGAAGATAAATTAGATGCGATTGCTAGCCACCAACTTAATTGGCAACAAATGCTTTTAGACTTCTACACTCCCTTTATGGCGCAGATTGAAGAGGGCAAGCTCAATATCGTCTCCCAAAAGGTGAGTGTGCCCACTGGCGAATCATGTCCTAAATGTAGCGCTCCATTAGTGCAAAGGACGGGTAGATATGGCGTGTTTGTAGCGTGTAGCGCTTATCCTAAATGCAAGTTTATCAAATCCGAAGTCTCTCAAATGGAAGACCTGGGTGTTTGTGAAAAGTGTGGCGCGCCGATGGTGAGCAAAAGGGGGCGCTTTGGGACATTTGTGGCCTGTAGTGCTTATCCCACCTGTAAAAATATCCGCAACGAAGATGTTAAAAACACCCCTCCCCTTGCCAAATGTCCGCAGTGTGGGGGAGATGTGCGCGCCAAAAGGGGTAAAAGGGGTATGTTCTATGGTTGCGACAATTATCCAAATTGTAAGTTCATTTCCAATTACAAGCCTGCTCCAGACCCGTGCGCCCAGTGTGGTGGCTTGCGTGTGATTAAGCTCTATAAGACAAAACCCAGTGTGCAGGAGTGTTTACAATGCCACGCTAAAGTAGAAATAGAGAGTGAGCAAGTGTGATGGCGAGCATTGTCTTTGGTCCTTTAAAGTCGCGCCGTTTTGGGTGGTCTTTGGGGATTGATGTGAGTGGAGAAGTGAAACAATGCAATTTTAATTGTGTCTATTGCGAATTACAAGCACATAAGCCCATAGACACAATGCAGCATATAATCCCCTTAAATACGCTCTTAGAGGCGGTGCACACGGCCCTGCGCACCTACCAAAACACTCCCCTAGATGTGCTCACCACTACTGCTAATGGCGAGCCCACACTTTACCCCCATCTCTATGAATTTATCACCCAACTAAAAACCCCGCACGGGCTTAACACCTTGATCTTAAGCAATGGATCGCGCTTTGGAGACCCTGAAGTGCAGAGAGCGCTACTGCGCTACAACATGGTTAAATTCTCCATCGATGCTGCTCTGCCTAAGGCCTTTGCCAAAGTGGATAAACCCAGCGCACAACTCCGTCTGGATCGCCTGCTAGAAGGTATTGCTGATTTCAGCACGCACTATGAGGGTATGTTAATTGCAGAGGTTTTGCTCGTCAAAGGAGTCAATGATACTTTGGAAAATATCCAAGCCATTGTAGCCTTCTTGCGTCAACTTAAATTAGTCCGCGTGGATTTGAGCACCATCGATCGCCCTCCCTCCCACAACGCCAAACCTCTGAGCACAGAGGCATTGTTAGCAGCTGCAGCGCATTTTGAGGGTTTGCCCGTGAGTTTGGCCTTGCGCGATGCCCATACTCCTGATGCATTCCCCCTGCAACAGTTAGAGCCCCACGCCTTTTTAGACCTTCTGTATCGCCGTCCTTTAAGCGTAGAAGAGGCGCGCAGTTATCTTCCCTTTCCTGTTTTAGAAGCCCTTGTGCAAGAAGGAGCGATGCATGTGAAAAAAATCGGAGCGGTGGCATTTTATTACCATCCCTCATCAAACTTGCTATAATTGAACAAACCAATATCAAGGATGTAGATGCGGCATAAGATGCGCTGTGGGGTTTTAGCGGGTTTGTTGCTTGTTGGCGGGCTGTACGCGCTCAACCATCCCCACAAATCCCATGCACAGGATCAACAACCTGGGGAAACGCCCCTTTTGAGCGATACTCAGATCGGATTGCGCAACACCCCTTTAGAAGATGAAAAGGACCTGAAATTACGCGCCTATGATTTTCACAAGAAACCCCCTGGGGAGAGCCAACGCTTTGAGCGCGCATATGAAAATGCCCCACCCATGATTCCTCATGACACCACGGGATTGTTACCCATTACGAAAGAAAATAACCAGTGTCTAGGTTGCCATGCACCTGATGTGGCAAGCAGTGTGGGGGCAACTCCCGTGCCTCCCTCCCATCTCTTTGATTTTCGTAACAATCGTCCTACTAAGGATGGAAGCGTGAGTGAGGCGCGTTTTAATTGCACGCAGTGCCATGCTCCGCAGGCTAATGCCCAACCCTTGGTCAAGAATAATTTCAAGCCTGTCTTTACAAATAAAGATTTGGAATTTCGTTCAGATTTTATGGATGTTGTGGATGTAGGCGTCAAGGGTGCCAAGCCTAAGGATGTACGCAAACCATGAAATACACGCCTAAGTCACTGATACCCTTTGGGATCATCGCGCTCTTGGGAGGGTGCTGGGTGGGTGATCCTAGCGATGTGGATCCCAATTTACCCGATGTAGACTCCTTAAATGAATGTGGAGAGATCAAAAACGAATGTGTGGGGAATAAAGATAGAGATATTCCTACAGAATCCAAGCCCAAGAACTACGGCACTTTCCATACAATTTCTCTAGCTGGGGTCAAGGTAGCGCATGGGGGCATGTTTTCTATCTCAGCCCTACCCCCCTCTGGGTGGGGATACATGCCCTACTACCCGATGAGTCCTATGATGTATCCAGGAATGTATGGCATGGCTCCAATGATGGGGATGTATCCTATGGGCATGTATCCCTATGGCATGTACCCGATGATGACGGGCATGCCCATGATGTATGGACCTTGGTGGTAACTAATAGATGGTCACATGCTCAGGCTTACAAAATAGAACCAATTCTTTCCCATTATCTAAATGGTAGAGTTCGATCGATCCCTGATCGAGCACAAAATCCACGCTGCAATCGTTGAGAGCAACTTCCACACGCTGCATGTCGGGTTCTTTGCGATCGGCTTTCATGCTCAAAATGACGCCATTGAAAGCCATGGGGTCTAATTTAAGTCGCTGGCTAAAATTAGGGATGAGAACTTCAATCACTTTAAGAATAATTGTAATATCATCGTCTTCCTGACAATTCTCAACCTCGCTCGCACTGCACTTGGCCTGCACCACTACCTGATGGGCTTCAAAGTGTACTCTATACATTCCCTGCCCTCTTTCATGCAAAGAAATCTTCCCACGAATACGATTCTTGACATAAAGACTACTCATACAGCTCCTTGTGTACATTCAAAAGTTTAATAGGTTATTCTACCATGAGTGGAACACAAAAATTTCAGAGTAAAGATATAACTCACCATTCACACACTAAAAGCCGACATACTTAGAGCGATTTTGCAGGATTGAGAGGGCTCCTCTCTCCTACGCTCATCAGGTGTTCAATATATCAGTAAACCAAGGTCTCTTTTTGCAATTCCTGCAAACTCACTGGTGGGCTATCCTTGAATTTGGAGTACTCTAGCAAACTCAATAGCACCTTTTCGGTGGCTTTAAGGGTAGTGAAATAAGAAATCTTATTTTTGAGCACCTGCATACGGATGATTTTAGAGTCTTCATTGAGTCTGTCGCTGGTGTTAATTGCCATGTCAATCTCGTGATTCAACATAAAATCTGAAATATTAGGCCGTCCCTCAGAGATTTTAAGCACTTGCACGCTCTCTAACCCTTCGGCTTGCAGGGCTTTGTGTGTGCCCGTAGTGGCATATAACTTAAAGCCTAAACTCACAAAGGCACGCATAAGAGGCATGGCACGCTGTTTGTCGCTATCTTTCAGAGAAACAAAGAGATTCCCCGAGAGTTTTACGGGATTATTGCAGGCTAATTGGGATTTATAAAAGGCCTCAGCCAAAGTGTAGCCCACACCTGCCACCTCGCCCGTGCTCTTCATCTCAGGCCCTAAGACCAAATCCGCCCCATAAAGTTTATTAAAGGGAAACACACTCTCTTTAACAAAGACATAATTCAAATCTTGAGGGATAAAGAGATGTTCAGCCTTATGCACCAAAGCAAACTCTTTAGCCAAGTTCTCCAAACTCTGCCCTACCATCACGCCGATGGCCATCGCCGCAATGTCCAGCCCCAAAGCTTTAGATACAAAGGGTACGGTACGCGAAGCTCTAGGGTTAATTTCTAGCACGACCAGCTGGTTATTTTTGTAGGCAAACTGGATATTGACCAGCCCCAACACCTGCAAACCCAGAGCGATCTTTTGCGTCTGGTAATAGAGATCATCTAAAAGCTCAGGGCTCAAATTTGGAGGGATAAAACAAGTGCTATCGCCTGAGTGAATCCCGGCTGGCTCGATATGCTCTAACACAGAGCACACAAACACGCTTTTTTGATCACAGATTGCGTCTACATCCAACTCTAGCGCGTCCTCTAGGAAGTTATCCATTAAAAGACTGGTTTCAAAATTATAACTTTCTATGTAATCTAAGCATTCTTGCTTACTGCGTAAAATACGCATTTTAGCCCCCCCTAATACAAAACTTGGGCGCAGGATAAGGGGTAATTCCAGCTGGCCTAGATACTCTAAAGCATCTACCTTAGAGTTAGCACATAACCCTTTAGGATAGGCAATGTTGAGATTATCTAAGAGTTGGTGGCATAAGTCGCGCTCTTCAGCGATCTCAATGTTTTTAAAGGCGGTGCCTAGCAAGGGGATATTGAGGGCTTCCAAATCTTTGGCAATTTTAAGCGGGGTTTGCCCCCCAAAACCCACCACTACACCTAATAAATGCTCTCTCTCTTGCGCCACAATCTCTAAGACATGTTCTAAAGTGATGGGCTCAAAGTAGAGTGTGTCGCTGGTGTCATGATCGGTGCTAATAGTCTCGGGATTATTGTTAATGATGATAGGGCTTAAACCCAGCTTTTTAAGCGCAAGGCTGGCGTGTGTGAGCGCGTAGTCAAATTCCATCCCCACCCCGATTTTATTGGCACTTGAGCCGATGAGTATGACCTTTTGGCGTGTGGATTTGAAGGGTTTTTGGAGCGTAGGAAAGGGGGGTGCATAGGTAGAATACAAATAGGGCGTGGGGCTTTTAAACTCATTGGCGCTCAAATCCACTTGATACATTTTAGGGTGCAAGTCTAGGGTATCCCTAGCTTGGCGCACCTTTAGTTCGCTCACCCCTAAAAAGCTAGCGATCAGCGCATCACTTAGACCCATGCTTTTAAGCCCAAATAGAGCGTTTTTGTCACCAAGTAGAGTCTTTGCCTCTGTGCCTTTGAGTTCTAGCAGGGCCTGCACGATCTCAGCTATCTCGTTGAGGAAGTAGGGGTCAATGTAGCAGAGCGCGTTCACCTCATCCACACTTAAGCCATCGCTAAAAGCGTGCATGGCGTAAAGTAAGCGTTTAGGATTAGGGCGGCGCAATTCCTTTTTAAGAAACTCTAATTCTAGGGGTTGCTCTAAAAAGGCGCGCAGATTTTTTAAGAGATAATCACTCTCTAGGGCTTTCATTAAGCTTTCTTTAAAACTCCCCCCAATACCCATCACCTCGCCGATGCTCTTCATAGAAGTGCCCAAAGTGCTATCCACTTGGGGGAATTTCTCAAAGTCAAAATGCGGAATCTTGGTGATGATGTAATCTAGGGTCGGCTCAAAGCAAGTCGTGCTTTGGGTAATGTCATTTTGAATTTCTTCTAGCGTGTGCCCTAGAGCTAAAAGCGTGGCGACTTTGGCGATGGGAAACAAGGTTGCCTTGCTGGCAAGCGCGGAGCTTCTGCTAACCCGTGGATTCATTTCAATGACTAATAAACGTCGATCTTTAATGGCAAATTGCACATTCGCCCCGCCCGTATCCACGCCCACCGCCCGCAAAACCGCAAAGCTGGCATTGCGCATGCGCTGGTATTCTTTATCTGTTAGGGTCAGCGCGGGGGCAATGGTGATGCTATCGCCTGTGTGGATTCCCATAGGGTCAACATTTTCAATGCAGCACACAATCACGCAATTATCCTTGCAATCGCGCACTACCTCCATTTCAAACTCTTTACAGCCCAATAAACTCTCTTCAATCAAAATCTCGCTAATAGGCGAGGCTTCTAGGGCGAATTTGGCTAGGTCTCTAAACTCCTCAATATTAAAGGCGACACTACTCCCTTCCCCGCCCAAAGTAAAACTAGAACGGATGATGCAAGGAAAGCCCACCTCTTTAACCACACCTAGTGCCTCTTCCTCGCTGTAGGCATAGCCCCCCTTGGGCAAATCTAGCCCAATGCCTAACATGCACTCTTTAAAAGCACGCCGATCCTCTGCCTTTAAAATGCTCTCAATCTTAGCCCCCAAGAGCCTGACATTTTTCAGCGCGCCCTCAAAATGCCCCTGTTGGTGCAACTCCACCATGATATTAAGCGCGGTTTGCCCCCCCATTGTGGGTAAGATCGCCTCTATGCCCTCTTTGTCTACGATTTTAAGTACATTTTGCGTGTTAATGGGCTCAATATAGGTCTTATAGGCTAGGGCTTTGTCCGTGTTGATGGTGATGGGGTTGGAGTTTAAAAGCACCACTTCATAGCCCAAGCTTTTAAGCGTTTTAAGGGCGATGCTAGAGGAGTAGTCAAATTCGCACGCCTGCCCTATAACAATGGGACCCGATCCAATGAGTAAAATTTTCTTAAAGTTTTGCATAAGGGGGATTATAGCAGAAGTTGGGGGGTTGCTTGGGTCTTTGCAGGCATGGCCATATATTCAGGTCCAGATATTTTTTAGGATGACTTCCCACTGTCCCTCTAAAGACTTCATGGTGTTTTCTAGGATGATGCGTTCTTGCTCGATCTTGGCGATCACGCCCACGATTTGCTCTTGCTCCTGCAAGGGTGGGAGTGGGATTTTAAGGGCTTCGTAAAAACTAATCGGCACTCTTTTACATGAAAAACTATTAAAAAACTGTTTTTAAAAAACGCAACTGTGCTTGACGCATCCGTGAATCGAAGTTTTCTCGAACAAAAAAATTGCTTGAATCGGATTCAAATGAGGTGTTTTGAAGTGGAAGGGAGAGAAGATGTGCTTTGGGGATATGAAGTGAAGCATTTTGAGTTCTTGTGAGAGGATTTGCGAGGGTTTTAGCTGGTAGTGGTATCAATGGGCTTACACACAAGAACTTTTAGGGGCTTTGGAGGTGAGATTTTGGGAAATTGGGCAGTATAGGGTTAAGTAACGCACTGGGGGTTGAACGGTTGGGTGAGTTTGGAGGAATGGAAGGGTTTTTTGGGCTATATGCTCTAAATGGCTCTAGAATCGATTTTAAGCGCGTTTAAGGGTGGGGGTTTGCTCTTGAGGGATGTATTGGGCGTACACACTTAGGGTCATGTGCGCGTTGGCGTGGCCTAACATCTTAGAGATACGCAACGCATTGGCTCCCCCTGAGAGCATGAGGCTTGCAAAGGTGTGGCGGGTGCTGTAGAGCTTGCGCGCACTCAAATGGAGCTGCTCTAAGAGTTTATACCAGGGCTTGGCTAGATTGAGATAACGCCCTGGCGTGAAGATGTAAGGACTGCTAGGGTTTTGCTCTAAATAGCGCAATAGGGCCTCTTTGACAATGGGCAACATCTCCAGGGTGCGCACACTCGAGCGCGTCTTAGGCGTGCCTAGCTCATTTTTTTGGCTTAAAGTGCGCTCAATGCGGATGGTATTCTTAGCAAAGTTGACATCACTCCATTTGAGAGCTTGAATCTCGCCCACTCTAGCCCCTGTAAAAAAAGCCACGACTAGATAGGTCTTAAGCCTCAGGTCCGAACACACCTCCAACATGTCACTCACCTCTTCTAGGTTTAGGGGTTGTTTTTCTTTAGGGGGCTTGGCCATAGCCAGGCGTTGCTTAAAAAAAGGGTTGGCCTCTATGTAGTCCATCTCTAGGGCAAAGTCTAAGAGGCGTTTGAGCAGGTGTGTGAGGTTTTTAGCATGGAATTGGCTGGGGGCTTTTTGGGCCAACTGGTTGTAGAAATCTTGGATACTCTGCTTGTTGATCTGGGCGATGGGGGTTTGAGCATTGAAAAGCTCCACAATGGTGTTGAGACGGCTCTTGATAGTGCGTTGGCTGGAGGGCTTGAGGCCTAGATTATGTCTTTGGAGGTATTCTTCTACAACAACGCCTAAAGAAGGGCTATTGGCGTATTTGATTTGGGCTTGGGCTTTGGCGCGATTTTCTGGCGTGTCGGGCATTTTCAAGCTGAAGCGTTTGCGTTTGCCCTGCTCGTACACTTCAGCATAAAGCATTCCATTGCGGGGGTAGTATCTCATTGTTACTCCTTTGTTTGTTTTGGAGTTCTGTGATTAGTGGATGTGTGTTGAATGAGAGCTTTATGACTTCATAAAAAGTCACCCCCCCTTGGGGATTTGAGCGCGCGTTTTAGCAGAGTTTTTTCAAGTGAGCTTGTAGGTTAAGACTTAGCTTGAGAATGCTCTTGGGCGCAGTTGAGTGCAAAGAAGAAGGATTGCAATAGGCTAGAAAAGCCTAGTTGTGGGGGGTTATGGGTGAATTGGTTTTTTGGGGGGATTGAAATGGGTTTTCCTTGCACTATTTAGCATACCAAGACAGGATAACGCTAAGTAAGATCGCGGATTTTTTCTAGAATAGCTTGGGCGCGTGTTTGCAGGAAGTAGTCATAGTCTTCAAAAAGGCGCATATCATCGCCTACAATCAAGTGCGTTGCCAAGCCCTCCGCACATTTTGAGTTGCTCTGCTGGTATTTGGGGATATAAACCCGCGGAGGTGTGTCTTTGATAGAACGATTCAAGCGCGCATCGATGCAGGTCATATTAGCGATTGCATCTGCGTTACTTCTAGGGTAGGCATATTTGAGATGATTCTTGGGGAAAAAGTGATGGAGGTTGCGCTTTTGCGCGCTATGTAAAAACAAGTTGTCTAAAATTACCTTGCTATTGTTGTCGAAATTCTTGGGTTCTAAAGTTGCCAAAACACAGAGGACAGCCCGATGTAGAGCATTCCGTGTGCTGAAGCGATCGGTGATTAGAAACTCTTGTGAGAGTTCAAGAGGCAGTTCTTTGTCAAAATCCACGGGTTTCTCTTCATAGATGCGTTTGACGATTTCAAACTGGATGCTCAAATGATCGTTTTGAATCTTGCCTAGGAAAGCGGATCGAAAAAAGAGGCGTCGGAGATTGGAAATTTGGCCAGCATTAGGAGATTTGCGCTGACTGAGTACATAGAAATACGCTATGAGCATAAAAAGAGCAGGATCTGACAAAAAGCCAGAAGCAGGGATATTGAGATCATGTTTGAGAAATTGGGCAGCATGTTTGAAACAGGGCGCGATCGCATTCCATCCATTCTGCACCTCCCTAGCACTTAGCTTTAAGAGAGCCGGGATAGAAATCTTTTCCTTGAGTGGGCTTGTGATATGGGCACGCAGATGATAGGCGATAAGCTGTAAGATCACCAAAGGTTTTTCAAGGCTGTAATCTAACTTCTCGAGTTCCCCCATGAGGGCTTGGGATCGCTCAATCACATTAAAGCCCTCTAAGGTGACAATGGCCTGACTCTCATCTGTTTCATCGGGAATATAAAATTTAGCGCATAGAATTTCAAAAGTGCTCAGTTTTGTGCCCCCAGTGTTGATACGAGCGAAGATTTCGATGATTTCCTCCAAGGCAGTTTGTGTAATCTCAATGGTAGGGAATAAATAATCTTCAATGTTGTACTTAAAGGCTTCGAACTCCATAGCAGTCTGTTTATCTAGCTGATACTTGTCCTGAATATCCAAGATACTTTGCGTAATCAAGTCATGCGCACTGACCGCTTGGAGGGGGTTCTCCTCTTTGGGGTTTTTGACAAAACAATATTCTCCATTTTCGTTCGCCTCCACCCTAAGCCAAATATCTTTGTAGTTCTCTCTAACCCTAGCACTTTTAGAGATTTGTAGGCCTTTGTAGACCATGAACAATGCCGTGATGCGCTGTTGCCCATCGAGTACATAGTGCGTGTATTCATCCGGATGAGGTCTTCCCAGTTCATAATGCCCAATCTCAGTGCACGCCTGCAATTTCTCCTTAGTTTTCCACAGCACGAAACTGCTCGTGGGGAATCCCCTGAGAATACTATCGATGAATTTGGCCACTTGCTCTTTAGTCCATACAAAATTTCTTTGGAAACGCGGGATTTGAAACTCCCCGTTTTCTAAAAGACGGACAATCTCCCTAAATTTTCTTTCTCCGTGATTACAAATAGGCATGGCTTACTTCTTCAAATTGATGGCTTCTTTAATGAGATCGTCTCCGGTGGTGAAGGCTTTAGCATTCATGGAGTAGCCTCGTTGCATTAAAATGAGATTCGTCAGAGAATGCCCAGCATTGACATTGCTGGTCTCCAGGTATTTGTGCATGATCTTGCCAAATTTGAGCTTGCCATCATCGCGATCCCAGCCGATAATTGGATTTCCACTCAAGGGCGCAGCGCGTCCGTTCACCGTCGCATTTTGGATATCAAAGAGATTGCTCCCCACTTTTTTAAGCCCTTGGTCATTGATGAAACTTGCGATTCCCACACGCCCCATGGTCTCTAATGCCCCATTACTGAAGATGAGGTGGATAATTCCGTCATCATCAATGCGCATGTTTTGCAACAAGCCCTTGGGCTTTCCATCTTGGGAAATTTGAAAGATTTTAGAATCTTCATAAGTTACATCGCTAGAATCGTAATCATCACTCTTAGCTAACGAGTAGGTCAAGGGGTTGCCCTTGAAGTCTAGTGTGACAGGGTCAGCCTGGATTTTGCCCGTTTTATCAAAGGTAATCGTTTGGCGCACGGGATTGTTAATAGGAGTTTTATCACGCGTCTCAATGATGGAACTTTCCACATCCCATTTGTCCTGTGAGTTGGGATTCAAGGGGTCTTTGATCTCTGTCATGAAAAAATCGCTTTTTAAGAGATATTTTTGTCCAGCTTTGTCGTAAATCTCAGCAGTGGTGCTGTAAAAGGGAATACGAATCGAGGTGGAATCTCGAGATTCACCCTTTTTTAAGATCGCCCCATTAGCCGTCCAACCTAATTTTTCTGCCATGTGACCTCCAACAGCAATGGTAGCAGTGGGGTCGCTAGGGTTTTTGATTTGCAGGAGCAAATGAGACTGCACATCATTGGGGCTACTCTTGATGACATCCAAATCTAAGTTTGCCTTAGTCTGGAGCAATTTTTTCAAATCCCCCAGAGTTCTAAACTCGTTTTTATCAGGTCCACCCGTGCCGTATTTAAAGGTAAAATCCTGCGCAAGATCGCCCTTGACCACCATGATCTCTAAATTGCGGTGCATGGCCAAATCTAAAGGCTCATTATCGTCATTGGCTAAGGCATTGACATCTTGGTTTAAGAAGCGATTCTGAATTACTTCTCCATTTTCGTCTAAAAAATACTCCTCAGCCGGGCGCACGTGGTTTCTGGGGTTTAAATTAAGACTGAGATTGAGCTTGGTTGTGACCACAGGTTGGTATTGCACATCACGGGGCAAATAAAGGGGAGTGAGCTTGCCTGCTTGCAAGGCCTTGGTCTCTTCTTCTTTGTTGCCTGCTGTTAAAATCCCATTTTTGATTTTGTGCAAATCTACGCCGTAGAGATAGTAACCATGTGAATTGACAATATACCCCTCTGCATCGCGCAAAAAATTTCCATCACGGGTGTAGAAATTTTCCTGAGCTTGCTGGTAACCATCTTTATTGATCTCCATGCTTCCATTTTTATTAGGCCCTACAACAAACCACCCACTTCCCTGATAAGCCATGTTAAATTCTGCATCACTGGGCATGTACTCGCCATCTTTATTAGAAATCGCGTTTCCCCCCGCAGCAGCCCCATAGTTACGATCATTGGCCGTGACCGTATTCCCCCCTAGAGAATCTAAGTGCGAAGCAAAAAGGGATTTAAACTCGGGATTATTGGCACGATAGCCCACAGTGTTGATATTGGCAATGTTATTAGAAACGCTGTCGATGCCAAATTGATGAGTCTTGATTCCAGAATAAGCGTTGAGAATTGTATCATTCATGCGTGCACCTCTGGTGCTTTTGTCGTCGTGTTGGCCAAGTTAGATACGCTATGCACAAGGGGCTTAGCAGGGGTGAGGAGACCCAAATTTTCATGGGATCGTGGCTCTGCACGGGTATTGGACGCGCTGGCAGAGATAGGCGTTTTAAGGGGAGATGCAGACTCTCGAGCTGGAGGAGTGGTAGAAGCGTTGGGCTTGTCTTCTGGAACAGACTTTTCAAACGAGCTCACATCAGAGTCAACACCCTTTTGAGATGCGTGTGGGGATTGCTTGGGTGCGGTGTCATTAGAATCGGACACCTTCGGAGTAGTGGGAGGAGGGGTGTTCTCCTGCACGAGGTGGGCTAAACTCTCATGTTGTTCCTGATCGTGGCGCGAACTAGGCTTGTCATAAAATTCTAGGGCACTATCCATTGGCAAAACCATATCGCCCATTCTAAGCATGGGTTTGCCCTTGTTAAATACCACACTCTGCACCTCGCCCCTGCCAATGCGCGTATGGAGATACTTATTGCTACTGGGGTCCAGATTGTATTCAGCTACAATCTCATAAGTGCCCGGCTTGACAGGTTTGCCCTCTTGATTCAAACCATCCCACTCAAAGTGCACATACCCATACTGACCACTTTTATCTTTCAAAGAGAGGGTGCGCACGAGTTTCTTATTTTGATCAAAGATTTGCACTCCCGGATTGCCCTCAGAAACCTTGATAGGCTGATCGAAATAGAGAGCAAAGGTAACCTTGCCCTTGCCTACATTGATTCCCTTGACATCGGTTTCGGCGATCTTGCCAATCATGGTAACGCTATTGCGCCCAGAAGCCTCTGTCATCAATGCGCTAGCCTTCAGGCTATTGTCCATTCCCTTATCCAAGTGATCGAGAGTTTCCTTGAGTTTGCCCTGGAAATCTTTGAGAGACTGGTTAGTCTGCTTACTGGATTGCATCGCATCGGCCACTTCTTTCATAGTCTTCTTATTCTCTTCTTGCATTTCCACTTGTGTGAGTTGTGCCGTTTGGGTGATGATTTTGTCGGTTTCCATAGGTGCCGTGGGGTCTTGATTCTTGAGTTGCTCTAAAAACAACTTCATGAACGCATCCTTATCTAAACCATTGGCAATCTTGGGCTCGTGTTTTTTCTTCTCCATCGCCGCTTTTGCCCCGGTCACTTCTGCTAAATCAATGGGCATGCCCTTCTCCCGTTGTAGTATAACCTCCATTATACCCTAATCTGCTGATCTTAAGCGTAGAGTCCTGCACTCTTAGATGATTCGGAGGGGGGGGCATTGGTATCCTTAGGTGGCGTGGGCGTGGTGGGCGAATTTTGACTAGGATTGCCTTGAGCCTGTCCTTGTTGTTGCTGTTGAGAATGACCCGATCCTCCATGCCCTGCGTTATTGTGGGCGATAAAACTCACATCCACATCGCTAAAGCCCATTTGGGCTAAATTGTGACGCAACTCATTGTTGTAAGAGGAAAGCAAAGCAGCTACAGGCGCGCTAGAAGCCACGCTCACTTGAATATTCTTACCCACTTGTTGGATTACCACATCCACTTTGCCCAATTTGTCGGGGTGGAGTTCCATGGAAAGTCTGCTAATGGGGGGTTTGAAATTTTGAAGTTCTTGTTTGAGTTCTGTAGCAAAGTTTTTAAGGGTTTCCTTGATCTGGGGGGCTTTGGG
The DNA here is from genome assembly GCF_900197775.1 of Helicobacter salomonis. Taxonomy (NCBI): domain Bacteria; kingdom Pseudomonadati; phylum Campylobacterota; class Epsilonproteobacteria; order Campylobacterales; family Helicobacteraceae; genus Helicobacter; species Helicobacter salomonis. The sequence continues at coordinate 16,489 of NZ_FZMA01000037.1, read as the reverse complement.
CAATTCCTTATCTTGAGTGTGTTGGATGGCCGTGTGGGATGCACTTTCTTTGATTGCCACACTAGATTTTTCTTCCTTGGTCTCTTCTAGGGTTGACTTGGCAGGGCCGTGCAGGGGTGCATGAGGAGCGTAGATTGAGGGGGGGAACTGCGCAAGAGCTTCCTTGAATGCCTGTTTGATCTCCTTATCATTAGTCTCATTGTCCTTAGGGAGGGTGTGTCCATAAATTTTTTGGGCGTTGACTTTGGCGAGATTCTGTTTCTGTTGGGCCGTAGTCTGTTGCCCCAAGAGTTGGGTTAAAGGGGTCTTGGGAGGAGTGGGAGTCTGTTGTGCAGGTTTAGTCGTGGGTTTTGGCGTTGAATCTAAAACATCTTTGATTTCCTCAGCTTGCTTGGGTGCTGGAGATGTTTCTTTTCCCCCTTTAAGAGTGGACTTGGGTTTTTCCTGCATCTCAAGTAAACTCTGGGTAGGGAGGGTTTTTTCCTTAATTTCTGTTGACCCCTTGGGGGTTTTAGACACTTTCTTTTCATGTTTGAGCTTGCTCAAGCCTAGCTTTTTGGCACTCTCCAGCTTCTGGATGTCTGAGAGCTTGGCATCTTTGGAATTTGAGAGCATTTTACCTGATGGTAAATCCTTATCGTTAAGGGCAATTTTCTGTGCTAAGAGCGCATCTTCAGAGGTCTTTGGAGTGGAATCGGGTAACTTGACCATCTTGGTATCGAGTAAGTGCGCAAGCGGACTTTGGGTAATATCTAGGCTCTGTTTACCCTTTGAAGCCCTCTTGTCTTTAGTAGGCATGTCGGCGGGTAGAGCCTGCTCTTTAGCATGGGGAGAAGACTTTAAAGGCAGAGCGTGCTTTTTGCTATCCCGGGTTTTTAAATCAGCAAGTGCTTTGAGATTATTTTTTTTATTGGATAAAAGCTGTTTGAAAGCATCTTTGTCTTCTAAAATCGCCTTATGTGTGGAGGGGGCCTTGCCCTTACTGGGCGCTTTGGCGGCCTCTAAATTGATAGGGTTGAGCGCCACACCGATCCTTTGTGTTTTCCAATACTACAAGCAAAGATAATACCATGAGCTAAGAGGGGGCGGGGCGTGTTCCTACCATGCCCATCACCACCATTCCTACAAAGAAGCTTCCCTCGATGAAATAGGCAAAGGGATCAAAGCCAATACCCAAAACAATATAAAAGAAAAGCATGGTAAGCATCAAAAGCGGTAACTGTGAATTTTGTTGGAGTCGTTGCCAAAAAATACGCGCGACCACACCCCAAAGTGCGAGCAATACTCCCAGCCCTACAAGACCTTTATGGGCCAGCGTGTTGAAAATCTCGTTATCGTATTTTCCCTTGCAGTCGCTCCCTTCTACACTATGATAAGAGTGTGCCATCGCAATAATTGTGTCCATGTGTTTGCAACGCGCACTTAAGCTCATTCCAAAGAGAGGTGAGAGGCGTACAATGACCAAGGCTTCTTTCCAACGCTCTAGCCGTGCGCCGATGCTTGAATCTGAATTTTTTTGCGCGTAAAGCTTGAGATCATGGCTAAAACTCTCGTGAGCCCATCTGGATATGTGAATCAGTGCGCGATTTTCTAACATCTGTTCCCCCACAAATAATCCGCCCAATACTGCACCAAGTATTAGCATGTAGGGCAGGGAGCGATAGGATTTTTGTAAGTAGAGCACTAGGACTGAGAGAGCGATAAAAGTACAGGCAAAAGCGATCCACGCGCTTCGGGTTGCGCTCATGATCACTACCATAAATCCCAGGAGCAAAGCTCCACTAAAAAACATCCTTTCGGCGCGTTTAGGTGTGTAAAGTGCGTAGATATAGCACCCAAAAATCGCTATAGAGCTCAGGGTAACAAAACCTACTATGGTGCTCCAAGCACTCACGCGTCCTATCCCAAAACCTAGTTTGCCCACCAGCGCGATCACCCCATTGCACGCAGATGCAAGTGCCATGCTATAGAAGATAACCCGTTGGTTGAGCGTAATAGGCACATGGCTTAGACACACTAAGGCCAATACGCCCAATAGATAAATTACAGGCATATTGAGCAAGCGTAAGTTATAGGAGAAGTGCTCTAAACTGCCATCCATAAAGAGATTTGGCAAGACACTTGCAAACATCAACACCCACACCCATACTAGCCACTTGTGCGCACGAGGTAATTGTAAGGAGGGCTTGTACTTGAGATAACAACCCACTGCTCCCAGCGCCAAGACAATCAAAAGAATCTGTGCGAGAGGCTTTTTGAAAGAAGTTAGAAAAAACAGCGCAAAGACTAGAGTGAAAAAGTTCGATGCGCTCACAAAAAGTCTAACGGTTTTTGATTCCCAGGGCTTGGATAACTTCCAAGTAGCGTTCGTGCTGGGTGCGTTTGAGGTACTTGAGCAAATTCCTACGATGTCCTACGAGCTTGAGAAGCCCTAAACGACTGGAATGATCCTTGGGATTGCTTTTTAGGTGAGCGCTTAAATCGCTAATACGCTGACTGAGCAAGGCGATTTGCACTTCACTAGAGCCCGTATCGCCCGCTTGCCTGCCAAACTTGGCAATAATTTCTTGCTTTTTTTCTGCACACAAAGCCATATAAACTCCTAGCTCAAAATTTTAACAATCTTTGATTATATCCTAGAAAAGTGAAATTTTACATGAAAGAGTGTAAAATAAGACCATCCTAACACAAGGGGTATCTAAGAGGCGTGGCGGGCAATAAACCTAAGAATATGCTTAAAAAAGCTTTTCCTTTCTTTAAACATTTGAGTCAGTCTAAAGACCTGACCGTAGTTGCTTTTGTGATCGCCATTTTGGGCATCATCATTGTGCCCCTGCCCCCCTTTTTACTCGATTTTTTACTCACCATTTCTATCGCACTCTCCGTGCTCATCATTTTAATCGGGCTCTACATCACCAAACCCACTGATTTTAGTGCTTTTCCTACTTTACTGCTCATTGTAACCCTTTATCGCCTTGCGCTCAATGTTGCCACTACGCGCATGATCCTCACTGAAGGGTATAAGGGTCCTAGCGCGGTGAGCGATATTATCAGTGCCTTTGGAGAATTCACCGTAAGTGGTAACTATGTGATTGGGACGATCATCTTTAGTATTTTGGTCTTGGTTAACCTTTTGGTAGTTACCAATGGTTCAACGCGGGTAACGGAAGTGCGCGCGCGCTTTGCCCTAGATGCGATGCCAGGTAAACAAATGGCCATTGACGCGGATTTGAATTCAGGATTGATTGATAGTGATGAGGCCAAAAAGCGACGTGCTGCCCTCACCCAAGAGGCAGATTTTTACGGCGCGATGGATGGGGCGAGCAAATTCGTCAAAGGCGATGCGATTGCCTCGATCATTATTACTCTTATTAATATTATCGGGGGCTTTCTGGTGGGGGTGTTCCAGAGGGACATGACCATTGGCTATAGTGCCTCTACCTTTACCATTCTGACCATTGGAGATGGTTTGGTGGGGCAGATTCCTGCGCTCATCATCGCTACGGCTACGGGCATTGTCGCCACACGCACCACCCAGCATGAAGAAGAGAACTTTGCTAGCAAACTCATTACCCAGCTTACCGATAAAAGCAAGACCTTAGTCATCGTAGGCTGTATCTTGTTGCTCTTTGCGAGCGTACCTGGATTGCCTACCTTTTCTTTGGCCTTTGTGGGGAGTTTGTTCTTATTTATCGCGTGGTTAATTTCGCGAGAGGGCAAGGATAATTTATTTGCTAAGTTTGAGAAATGGTTGAGCAAAAAGACGGGACTTGACCTCTCCACCAAAACCACTACACAGGTAGAACAAGCTCCTATCACTCGCCCTCAAAAAAGCGCAGAAGAGATTAAAAAAGAGGAAGAGCAGGCCATTAATGAGGTGCTTAAGATCGAGTTTTTGGAGCTGGCATTGGGTTACCAGCTCATCTCTTTAGCCGATGTCAAGCAGGGGGGGGACTTGTTAGAGCGCATTCGAGGTATTAGAAAAAAGATTGCCAGCGATTATGGCTTTTTAATGCCTCAAATCCGCATTAGGGATAATCTTCAACTGCCTCCCACGCATTATGAGATCAAACTCAAGGGGGTGAGTATTGGGGATGGAAATGTGATGCCCGATCGCTTTTTGGCGATGAATACCGGTTTTGCGGGTAAGGAGATTGAGGGTATCCCCACTAAAGAGCCCGCTTTTGGTATGGACGCGCTTTGGATTGAGCCTAAGGATAAAGAGGAAGCGATCATTCAGGGCTATACTATTATTGACCCCTCCACGGTGATTGCCACACACACCAGTGAACTCGTCAAAAACTACGCTGAGGAATTCATTACCAAAGATGAGGTCAAGTCGCTTTTAGAGCGCTTAGCCAATGACTATCCGGCCATCGTGGAGGAGGCCAAAAAAATCCCTACTGGAGTAATTCGCTCCGTCTTGCAGGAGCTTTTGCATGAAAAAATCCCCATCAGGGATATGCTCACCATTTTGGAAACCATCACTGACATCGCCCCCAGTGTGCAAAATGACATCATGATTTTAACCGAGCAGGTGCGTGCACGCCTCTCCAGGGTGATCACCAATATTTTTAAGTCTGAAGATGGCACGCTCAAACTACTCACCTTAGGCACAGCCACCGAGCAGTTTTTACTAAACAAGCTCAAAGATCAAACATCAGGGAAATTCCTTCTTTTGAACGCAACTGAAATGCAACAACTCATCGAGAGTATTTCTGCAGAATCGATGAAAATTTTACAAAGGGGGATCGCTCCGGTGATCTTAATTGTCGATCCGGAGTTGCGTCGCCCGCTTTCCACAAAGATGGAGCAATTTAAAGTCGATATTGTGGTCTTAAGCCATGCCGAATTAGACACTAATGCTAAATACGAGGTGCTAGGCACGATTAATATTAATTTTTAAGGAACATGCATGCAGGTCTTTCACTTATCTCACATCGATTTAGACGGTTATGGTTGCCAGTTTGTCAGCCGTCATTTTTTTGAACACATTACTTACTACAATGCCAATTATGGTAAGGAGGTGTCTGCAAGACTCAAAGAAATCATCACTGCCCTTAACAGACAGAATGCGCAAAAGGCACTAATTTTGGTAACAGACTTGAATTTGACTTTAGGCGAGGCGGAGTTTTTGCAAAAAGAGAGTGAAGCATTGCGCTTGCAGGGCAAAGAGGTAGAGATTTTACTTTTAGATCATCACATCACAGGACAGGATGCTGCACAGGCATATTCTTGGTATCATTTAGATGTGGACAGAAGTGCTTCCAAGATCACTTTTGAAACCCTAAAGGAACGTTATAAACCTTTACAGGAGGGCACGCTTGAGAAACTCACCCCAATGGTGGAGATGATCAACTCGGTGGATATTTGGCAAGAAGAGGGTTTTGGGTTTGAGCTGGGCAAGGTGTGCATGCGCATGATTGCCAGCACGCACGAGCTCAATCGTTTCATGTTTGATGTGGAGCATCGCGCTTATAAATTTGCCTTGTTAGATCATGTGCCCCACTACATTCACCAAGATAAGGGTGCCGTCTTGTTTGACAATGATCTCTTTAGGTTAAAAAAGATCGCCCTAGGAGGTGAACCTGATCAAGAGACAATGGATAACATCGCTTCCAACGCGCAGGTATCTCTACTCTCACAGAAAAAAGAAGCTTGTAGTGTGCTATGCGAGGGTAAAAAGGGTTTTTTAAGCTATTCTATGGGGGGTATTAGTGTGCTGGCTAACCTCTTTTTGCGTGAAAACCCCGAGTTTGATTTTTATATCGATGTGAGTTTTAGAGGCAGCGTGAGTTTACGATCCAATAACAAATGTGATGTAAGTAGCATAAGTAAACAATATTTCAATGGGGGGGGGCATAAAAATGCCAGCGGAGGTAAAATTGAGGGTTTTAAAGAAAGTTTTAGCTATTATGACATTAAGGAACAACTGGAGGGGGTCTTCGCACGAGAAATCGAGGATGGTTCCGATGGTTTTTTTGCCAATCGGTTTGTGTTTTAGCCTTAGCGAGATCATATAAAAATATAAAGGAATGTTCATGAGGTCATTGTTTGTCGCTTCTTGTTTGTCCTTGGCCCTGATAACGGGGTGCACTACTTACAGCGTAAGTCCCGAGCAGGTGTCTAAGTACAATAATGGTGTAAAAGTGCTTACCTCCAATCAGCCGCATTCTAAGGTGCAGGTAGAAGTCGCACAGAAAAAACTCAAGGGTGTGGATAATCCTCCCTTGGTACTCTATGTGGGAGCGCAGCTCACAGAGGGTGAGCCTTTGGAGTTTGATAGCACTCATGTCAGCGTGACTGAGGGGCAACGGGAGCTACCCGTGCTCACTTTTAGCCAAATGCTCAAGTCCAGTTACGACTTTGACCCCGTGTTGCAAAAGTTTAACATTGCTGTGCCCTCCACTCCAATCACCTCAGATAATTTCGCTTCGCCTGCATTTTACTACGGGCAGGGGGCTTTCTTGGCCTATGATATGATGTTAGGCACTCCCTTTATGATGATGGATGACGCGCAAACCCAGGCGATCATGCAAGATGAGCGCCAAGCTTTCAAAATCATGGCGATTAACTATCTCAGACGCTCTACGCTTAAACCCGATGGTAAAGCTAGAGGCGGTTTTATTATCGTCGATCCCAAGCACATCACCCCGGGCACTTTACTGGTTAAGGTGGCTCTCAATGATGATGTGCACACCTTTAAGATTGACATCAAGTAGGTTCTTTGCAGACTCTGTACGCTCTTTTAGCCCAGGTTTCTAGCGTCACCACTCTTAAAGGTTTGGAAGATCTGCGTTTACAAGCTTTGGGCAAGAAGGGCTTGCTCACTCAAGAGTTTGCCCAGCTTAGAAACTTAAGTGGGCAGGAAAAAGCTCAAAGAGCCCAAGAGCTTAATCAGTTTAAAGAAGCTTTTACCCATGCCCACACCCAACAAAAGCAAACCCTGCAGGCTTTAGAGTTAGAAGCTCAATTAAAATCTGAGAAAATCGATCCGAGTTTAGCTAACACCCACTTTGGCACAAGTCTAGGCCACCCACTCAACTATACCAAGAATCGCATTATTGAGTATTTCACCCAATTGGGCTTCAAATTACATTTGGGAGCATTGGTAGAAGAGGAGTTTTACAACTTTGAAGCGCTTAACATGCCTGCCTACCACCCCGCGCGTGCCATGCAAGACACCTTCTACTTTAAAGACCACAAGCTCCTACGCACCCACACCTCCCCCACCCAAATCCACGCCATGCAAACCCAGAAACCCCCCATTAAAATGATTGGGGTAGGCCCCACCTTTAGGCGTGATTACGACACCACCCACACTCCCATGTTCTCCCAAGTAGAGGGATTGGTGGTAGATGTTAAGGACAGAGTGCATTTTGGGCATCTCAAACAAGTCCTAGAAGATTTTCTGTACTATCTTTTTGGGAATATTCGCGTGCGTTGGCGCGCAAGCTTTTTTCCCTTTACAGAACCTAGCGCAGAGGTAGATATTAGTTGTGTATTTTGTGCTCAAGAGGGGTGCAAGGTATGCAAGCATACGGGCTGGCTGGAGATTTTAGGAGCGGGGTGCGTGCATCCGGGTGTTTTTGAACATGCAGGACTGGAGAATGTAAGTGGATATGCCTTTGGGATGGGGATTGAGCGCTTAACCATGCTCACATGTGGAATCAACGATCTAAGAAGTCTTTTTGAAACTGATTTGAGATTACTAGGGGCTTTTTAATGTTGTTAAACACCTATGCTTTAGACGATTTTTTAGAGGGCGGTTTGCCCGATGTATCCACTCTGTGCGCAGATTTGAGTCGCATTGGCCTAGAGGTTGAGAGCGCAACCTCTTTTGAATTGCCTTCTCAAGTAGTGGTGGGGCAAGTCTTGGAATGTGTCAAACATCCCGATGCCACCAAACTACATGTGTGTCAAGTGGATGTCGGCTCTGAGGTCTTGCAGATTGTGTGTGGGGCTGAAAATGTCAAAGTCGGGCAGTTTGTCGCTGTGGCATTGATTGGAACACATTTGCCAGCGTGTAACCTCAGTATACGAGCGAGTACATTAAGGGGTATTCAGAGCTTTGGCATGCTCTGCTCGAGTGTTGAGCTGGGTTTGCCCAAGCTCTATGAAGGAATTTTGATCCTAGATGGCAGTTTGAATAGAAATGAGCCCTTAGAACTGGGCGCACCCCTTAGAGATTTGCCCTTTTTTGCAGGCACTCTCTTAGACATTGCGATCACGCCTAATCGCGGAGACTGCTTGAGTGTGCTAGGCATTGCGCGCGAAATTAGTGCACTCTATGCTCTGCGTCTCAAATCTCCCCCCAACCTCCCTTATACTCCCCTAGAAAACCTTCCCAGCCTCCCCCCTACTAAGTCCCTCCCCTCTTGCGCGCTACACTATGGCATGCTGGACTTGGATACACACTTTTTACCCCTAGAGATTGCCCTCACTCTTGCCTTGCAACACTCTTTGCAAGAGAGTTGGATCGCCAATCTCTTAGAGTATAGCACCTATATTAGCGGGGTGATCTTGCAAGCCTACCCTGTTACATCCCTAGAAGTGTGTGTAGATACACAGGGATTTTTACAAATCAGACACGCCAACAATATCCTAGCTACCCTTGGGGTAAGCTGCCCAACCCCACCCCCTGCAGGTCCCTATCTACTAGAGGCGAGCTTTATAGACCCTAGCCATTTATGCCAATGCTTGCACCTTCACCCCCAACAAGCCACGCTCTCCCTCACTCATCGCACTCAACGCGGGAGTAATCCGCGGGTGCAAGAGGGTTTAGAGTGGTTAGCCTTTTTGCTGGTACGCTTTTACCCTGAGGCCAAGCTACGAGTTGGCGCGTCCATGAGCACCTTCACCTCTCCAAGCCTCAGCTTCACTCTTACAGAAATCGCCCATATTCTAGGGACAAATATTGGTTTCAAACAAGTGCGTGCCATCTTAGAGAGTTTGGGTTTTGGGCTGAGCGTGCTAGAGGACACACTCATGACCCAAGTGCCCTCCTATCGCCACGATATCAAGGGTGTTCACGACATCGCAGAGGAGATCTTGCGCTTTTTGGGCATTGACAACACTCCCAAAGCCATTTTACACACCACAGAAGCCAGTAGTGCCAACCCTCACTACGCCCGCTATCGCTTTGAGAGGAATCTAGCCACAAAAGCTCTAGCCCTGGGCTTTAAAGAGGTAGTGCACTACCTCTTTGCCAAAAGAGAGAAATTAGAGGTGCTAGGCTATCCCATCTTGCAAGAAGACCTAGACTTACTCAATCCTATCAATGCCGATCTCAACACCTTACGCACTTCTCTAATCCCCGGACTCTTAGAGGCTACCACGCACAATAAAAACTTAGGCTTTAAAAGCATTGCTTTGTTTGAGCTAGGGAGTGTCTACAACGCCCAGCGCGAGGAGAGAACCAGCCTAGCTTTTTTAGCCAGCGGGCTTAAAACCCTGCCCCATTACCCCTACCCCAAGGGGCAGGCGTGGGATTTTTATGCCTTTGCGCACGCGATTTCCAGCATTGTAGGGACTTTCAACCTAGAACCCATTGCTTTAGATCAAACCCACCCCTATTTGAGCACCACCTACCACCCCTACCAGAGCGCGTGGATGGTGCAGGAGGGGCGCAAAATCGGGGTTCTGGGCGCAATCAACCCCATCTTAGTCCAAAAAGACGACCTGCTAGAGGGCTTTATTGCCGAGATCGATCCTGTATCTTTACACCAAAAGCCCTACAAAGCTCAAGAGTTTTCCAAACTCCCCACCAGCTTTAGAGATTTGACGATTGTGCTCCATAAAGACTGCCTTTTTGCCTCCCTAAAACAACGCCTCCAAGAAGCGCGTATTCCTCACTTAAAAGAAGTTTTTCCTTTGGATATTTATACAGAAAATACCGAGCAGATCGCCCTGAGCGTGCGCTTAAAAATCCAGTCCCAGGAGGCTTTGACTGATGCGCAATTGCAGGCTGTAACAGAGCAGACTCTAAGCATCCTAGAGCGCGATTTTAATGCCAAGCTCAAACATTGATGCTGTACATCGCCCCCGCTCCCGGCTTTGATCTGATCTTGGAAAACCTGCCCGCAGACAAGTCTTTAAGCCACCGCGCGCTCATTTTTGCTCTTTTTTGCCAAAAACCCTGCTTTGTGCAAAACTTGCTCATGGGTCAAGATTGCCTAAGCACACTTAACATCGCTAAAGCACTAGGCTTAAGAGCACACAAACACGCCCTTAACGCTCTCAAGCTCACCCCCCCTAAACAATTTTTACATTTTAACGAGCCCTCTAAGCCCCTAAATTGTCGCAATTCGGGCACAACCATGCGCCTTTTTAGCGGATTACTTAGCAGTAGTCGGGGCCAAAAAAACCACTATGTCTTAGTGGGCGATACCTCTTTGAGTAAACGCCCCATGGGACGCGTGATCGTCCCCTTGCAGGCGATGGGCGCACACATCCATGCAAGAGCACAAAATCTAGCTCCCTTGAGTATTGTAAGCGCACCCTTACAAGGTACGCAGTACATAAGCCCCATTGCTTCCGCACAGGTCAAAAGTGCGATCCTGCTTGCTACGCTCAATGCCAAAACCCCTACCACATTTAGCGAGCCGCATTTAAGCCGCGATCACACTGAAAGAGGCCTATTGGTTTTGGGTGCACCCCTAAAAATCACCCCAAGAAGCCTACACCTAGAACCGCTACAAAAACCCCTAGAGTCTTTCTCTTGGAGCATCCCTGCCGATCCCTCAAGCGCGTTTTACTTTGCTCTAGCAGTCGCCCTAGTGCCTCAAAGCGCGGTGTTATTAAAGAATGTCCTACTCAACCCCACACGCATAGAAGCCTTTAAAATCTTAGAGCAAATGGGCTTGCATGTGGAGTTTCACTTACACACCCAAGAGATCGAACCTGCGGGGACTATTTATGTGGAACATCGCCCCCTCAAAGCCCTTGAGATCAAAGACAATATCCCCTTTTTGATTGACGAATTGCCCGCTTTGGCAGTGGCCATGGCTGTTGCAAGGGGTATAAGCGTGGTAAAAAACGCCCAAGAATTGCGTGTCAAAGAAAGCGATCGCATCGCCACTACTTTAAGTAATTTAGCCAAAATGGGGATAGAATGCCAAGCCCATGAAGATGGTTTTAGCATTAAAGGGGGGTGTCTTAAAAGCCCCCAAGAGCCCCTAGAGAGCTTTGGGGATCACCGCATCGCTCTAAGTTTTGCTATAGCTTTGCTAGCTTGTGGGGGGAGTCTGAAAAACACAGAGTGCATGGCAGTTTCTTTCCCCAATTTTCAAGAGATTTTAGGGCGCATTGCCCCCATTAAGGACATTTATGCAAGTGAAAATGGCTAAGAATTATGGCTTTTGTTTTGGCGTGAAGCGCGCCATTGAGATTGCCCAAAAGAATAAAGATAGTCTCACACTAGGTTCTCTCATCCACAACCCAAAGGAAATCAAGCGCCTAGAGCAGGATTTTAATGTGCGCGTGCAAGAGGATGTTAACACGATCGAGCCCAATAAAAGCGTGATTATCCGCACGCATGGCATCCCTAAAAACGACCTAGCCCAGCTCAAAGATAAGGGAGCGCATATCATTGATGCCACCTGCCCCTATGTAATCAAACCCCAACAAATTGTAGAAAAAATGAGCGCACAGGGGTATCAGATCGTGCTTTTTGGGGACGCAGATCACCCGGAAGTCAAAGGGGTTATTAGCTATTCGAGTACACCTCCTCTAGTGGTGAGTTCTTTGGAGGAATTGCAAGATCAGGGCTTGGCTAAAAAGGTTGCTTTAGTATCCCAAACCACCAAACAAACCCCCAAACTCCTAAAGATCGCCAGCTTCCTCATCGCGCGTTGTGCAGAGGTGCGTATTTTTAACACCATCTGTAACGCCACCTTTGACAACCAAGAAGCAGTTAGAGAACTCAGCCAAGAGGTGGATGTGATGATTATCGTGGGAGGCAAGACCTCTTCTAACACCAAGCAACTTTTTCACATTGCCAAAGAATTTTGCCCGGATAGCTACTTGGTGGAGGATTTCAACGATCTCAACCCCCAGTGGTTTAGCGGTAAAAAGCTCTGTGGGATCAGCGCGGGGGCTTCTACTCCCGATTGGATCATTGAAGGGGTGCGTCAAAGCATCGTAAGGTTTTGAACGCTATGAATCCCTATAGCACCCAATGCATTGATCAAAGTGATATAGAGGCTGTGGTGCAAGCCCTTCAGAGCGCACACCTAGCACAGGGCCCTTTAGTAGAAGAATTTGAGAAAGCCATGGCCACTTATTTGGGCGTTGCACATGTGCTGGCGTGTAATAGCGCCACTTCTGCACTGCTGATGACCTACCAAGCTCTAGGGTTGGCAAAACATGATGCAATCACCACCCCTATTAGCTTTGTAGCCACGACCAACATGCTCTTAGCATGCCAGGCTATGCCACTATTTTGCGACATTGGGACAGATGGTAATCTGAACCCCGCGCTCTTAGAAGAAACCTACCGCGCGCATCCGCAAAGAGAACGCGTTAAAGCAGTGGTGAGTGTGGACTATGGAGGGCGGAGCGTGGACGTACAGGCTATCAAGGAGTTTTGCGCGCGCTATGGATTGTATTTTATTTCAGATAGCTCACACGCACTTGGGGGGACTTATAGGGGGCAAAAGATTGGAAGTTTAGCTGATGCCACGATTTTTAGTTTGCACGCGATCAAGCCCATCACCACCGCCGAAGGAGGGCTCATTGCCACGCATGACAGCGCACTTTATCATAAACTCAAATTACTGCGCGCGCACGGGGTGGAGAATCGGGGTTTTGATGTGGAAGTGCACAATTATGGCTATAATTTTAGAATGAACGAATTGCAGGGAGCATTGGGTTTAAGTCAACTGCCCAAACTCGATGCCTTTGTTGCTGTGCGCGAAGAGATCGCACGCTTTTACGATCGTGCCTTTACCAACAACCCTTATTTTACCCCCCTGCATGCAAGCTTACCCCCCCATGTCGCCAGTTCCAACCATCTCTATCCAATTCTCCTAAACCCAAATCTATGGGAGAAAAAAAACGCATTATTACAAGCTTTGCTGGACGCGCAAATAGGCGTGCAGGTGCACTATAAGCCCATTCATACCTTTAAGCTTTATCAAGAACGCTTGGGATATTTGCATCTCTCTACAGCTCAAGACTTTTATCGAGCTGAACTCTCACTCCCTTGCCACCAAAAAATGACCTTAGCTTTAGCCCAATACAGCGCAGACACACTCTTGAAAATTTGCGCGGAACTCTGGAGGTCATAAAGCGTCCACCTACTAGAAACGAATGAATCTACTGGGTTTACAAGACGGGTTTGGCCTACTTTTTGTCTTTGTCTCTTAAACCCATCAGACCACCTACAGCAGCTCCTAGACCTGCTCCAACTAGAGTGCCTACCACAGGAACCATAGAGCCTAAAAACCCTCCAATGGCAAACCCAGCCAAGGGCTTGGGAACTTTGGGGGTCGTCTTGTTAACTTGAGAATCTTCCATGCCTATCTACTCCTAATATTGTCAATACCCGTACCCAAACAATTTCCGGTCTCATCGTATGCTTTGATGATCTATCAAATGATGCTCTCCCCCTCCCCTAGTCTAACAACTTAAGTGCTTCTTGATAAAGCATAAAATTTTTCACCACCCAGTCTTTGAGCTGATCAACTTTCTGAGTAGAGACCCCCATCTCTTTGGCATAAAAATAGATAGTATCACGCTCATTATCATGCCACCTACTATCTGCCAGGGCGACAGAAGCCAATTCTAACAACACAGCGTGTTTAGCGTGATTAGTGGTGAAGATTCGACCTAAAGTATTTAAAGGCACTTCCTTCTCGCTGATGCCATATTCGCATTGCTTTTTAATCACATCTAAAGCCCCTAATTGCAATTCATGCAACACTCCATCGGCTTCAATAACTCTTCTTGCCAGATACAAGAACACTTGTTGTTGCTCCACACTTAAATCCTGAATAAACATGTTGCTCCTATGTTTAAAATTTTAAGTCCACGCGTCCAAACCCCTAGCTTTTAGAACAAGGATATACTTTTACCATTATTGTACGAATACTTGCATTATAACAGCCACGATCTTTTAACCCCTATCTCCACCATCAAAACTCGCTAGACTTTGCGCACCAGTATAAAGGATTAGTATCTGCACACCTTGAGCCAACAAGCCCAAACAGAATTGAGCGCAGCTCTAGCAGCACAGCAAATAGAGTTTAAAGGAGCTATCCAAGAATTCATTACGCGTGCGCGAGGCAAAAGTGTTTCAGAAAAGTTTTTAATCAAACAACAAGATCGAAAATAAGGAATTATCTGTGGGGGAGACCCCCACACCCCCCTGGGGCTTTTTAAGAGGGGAAAAAGTGTTGTAGAACGCTTTACAATCGTTTTGGGGGTATGGGTAGGCTTTCTTGAATGGTAAGGATATTAGAACGATTATGGGGCATTTTAGAGGGGTTTATGAAGGTGTTTTGAAGTGAAGAGGAGAGAAGATGTGTTTTGGAGGGTGTGAAGTAAAGCATTTTGAGTTCTTGTAAGAGGATTTGCATGGTTTAGCTGGTAGTGGCATCAATGGGATTACACACAAGAGTTTTTTGGGGCTTCTGGAGAGCTTTAAATTAAAAGTTTGTGGGTTATGGAGAAGGAGAATATAATTTGAGAGGTTCGGAACGGTCGAAGAGGATTAATAAAAACGACCACAAAAACACCTAAAATGCCACTATCTAATTTCTAAACTTCGTAGATTAGCAATTCTAGCATCACTATGAGAAAAAAGCCTTACTTATTCTTGTATTCTTCCATTTTGAGTCGACAGATGGTTAAAATAGGACCACATGTCTCAAGGTCGGGGAGCGTATTTTGCGATACGCTAGTTTGAGGGGGTTGCTGATTCTGTGGAGTGGGCGTTCTCTCTGTCATTCTGAAACCCTCAGGGTAAGTCATTAGATGAAGATTTTCTACACTTCCACCAAAACGCTCTAAAGCCTGTTGCATGGCTTCTTGTGTGAGATCAAGACTACTTGCAATGCGTATCTCTGCAGGGATTGTCAAACTTTCTTGATCGCTGGCAATCACAAAGCCATGCCCTACGCTCATGTCTAGCCCTGCTTTGTCTATAAACCACCCCCAAAAGCTTTCAGGCTCAAACCCCTGCCACAATTCTCCATTACACCGCAACACTTCAAAACCACTAGCTTGAAAAACTCCCACCCCGATTTGACCATTTACATGCACGATTAAAAAATTAGCCATCGACCTTTCCTACTGCAATGGGGTTTTTAAATTTCCCTACCTCTTGATACACCTCTTTAGCGCTCATATCAGGGTTGAGGGCTTTGAATGTGTCATGGAGCTTATCAGAAACCAAAATACGATCAGCTGTGCTCTCTAATTTGCCCTCTAAGTGTTGGGTGAGCTTGTCCATGTCTGCACCCTTAAAATTATCTAGCACTCTCTCTAGGACTTTAGCATTATAGACTTCGTTTTCTTTCCCGCCTGCCTCTATGGTATGGGTTGCAAGGGTTACCCAGCTCTCAGGGCTAAGTTCCACTCCCTTTTTTTCCTCAATAGCTTTAAGTGATACGGCTGCGGCTATAGCGGTGTTTTTGAGATGGTCTGCATCACTCCATTTTAGTTTGTCTTCTTTGGAGGGTTTCTCCACATTGGCGCGCGCATAGTCAATAAAGGCTTGGTAGCTCTCAAACTCTTCGGGCTTTTTATTGCAATTAGCGACTTGGTGACCCAAATCTTCCATGTCCTCTACCTTATCCTCTTTGCTAAAAATACCCAACACCTGCGCCACCGCAAAGATAATGCCCACAATGGGCAATAAGCCCGACCCCAAACTCGCCAAAGTTGCGCCCAAGCTAGCTAACCCTGCGCCTATACTGCTAGCTAAACTTCCAATAGCACTACATACTCCACTAACAAAACTCCCTACTCCACTCCAAAATCCCATATTTATCCTTTCATTGATTTTTGCAAGGCATCAAATGCCGCTTGTTTTTCCTCTATGCTCTTTTTCATCGCCTCAATCTCGGCTTTGTATTGCTGGTATTTGGGCGGTTTGTTTCTTGTTGATACGAATTTGGGCGCATACCCACCTTCTTAACAACCTACCTATTTTTAAAAGCACAAATAAACAATCCCCAAAACCCATCATTCACCCTTTCAAACAATCTTCTAAGTTCAAATCAATATGATCGCTGTATTCGATCTCTTTCTCCTGCGTATTAAGTGCTTTATTGAGCACAAAGAGTAAAGCCTTTTTGGTCTGTTCAGGCAGACCACTCTTAGCATAGATTTTGCGCATTAAATAATCGGCTAAATACTCCAAATTAGCGGGCACTTTAGCCTTAAGGGCACGCACAGGCTCTAGCTTGATATGGTTGTCCTCAAAAGCCTTTCTCCACGCCAAACTAAAGCTATAAAAATCATAACTCAAGGCTTGCTTCACTTC
>NZ_FZMA01000007.1:0-82796 GCF_900197775.1 Helicobacter salomonis | reverse complement strand
AGTGGCTGAAGGGGTGGGGGTAGTGAAAAATTATGTGCAATCAAGGTCTCTTTCTTGATTGTGCATTTTCATTCCGACAGCATGGTAAAACATGCAACGGATATTGGCTTGGTGTAAATGCCAATTGCTAAGGTCCTGGTTAAAACTTTGGGTGTAGGCGAACATTTTATACATGTTGACTACCTTTTTAGTATTCCAGCTTGAGAGTTTCTGGTTAAAACTTTTAGCATAAAAAAACATCTGCTGCATGTTTGTAACATGGCCGGTATCCCACGTGTCCAAGGGCTGATTAAAAGCAAAAGAGCCATAGAAAAGATAGGACATGTTTGTAACATGGCTGACGTTCCATGTCCCAATAGGTTGATTAAAAGCAGTGGCGTATTTAAACATGCCTTGTAGGTTAGTTGCGTTCACTGGATTCCAGTGCGTGATATTGCCATTGAAATTATAGGTCAGACTGAACATATAGCTCATGTCTTCAACATGACTCACATCCCATGCATTAAGATTTTGGTTGAAGTGTTTGCATCCATAAAACATGAAACTGGTATCTTTCACATGCTGCATTTCCCATGCATCTAAGGGGCGGTTGAATGATCCAAGTGCAAACATAGCCTTCATGTTCTCTACACTGCCCGTATCCCAATTGTTTAAAGAAACTTGTACCTCTCTGCCCATGAATAGCCCTTCCATGTTCTTCACATGGCTCACATCCCAAGTCTGGATACCCTCTAAATCCGTGCGCCCCTCCAGGGTATGACAACGATTGTAGAACTCCAGAATTTTAGCGTATTCACTATCCTGCACTTCCCACAAAATGCCACTCTTAATGGGGAGTTGTTGGAGTCTTGTGTAAATATTCTCTTTATTACAAAACAAGTAGCTCATATCTTCGATCAGCCCCGTGTTGATAGTCTCTAATGCTACATTTGGATCGTGCAAAAGATTGATTAATTCTTGTTTTGTCTGGGGGTAGTGTATAAAAGTAAAAAGGTTAGAGGGGATGTGCGAGGCACCTGAGGTATTTTTGATCTGAGTACCTAGAAACATGCCCTGAATCCTAGCCTGTGCCAAATTTTTCCACATCTTAACATTTTGGTCAAAGCGTGTGGCATCAGCGAACATATAGCTGAAATTTTGACGAGGTTTGTGGGCACGATTCCAACGATTCCAGCGATTTAGAGGTTGGTTAAACGCTTTGGCACGGTAAAACATGTAACTAAAATCTACACCACTGGAAGTGTTCCATGCGTTTAGAGGTTGGTTGAAACTAGTCGCATTAGCAAACATGTAACTAAAATCTACACCTTTAGAGGTATTCCAATGCGCTAAAGGCTGGTTAAAATTGATGGCATTGGCGAACATATAGCTGAAATTTTTAACATGCGCTGTATTCCAGCGTCTTAACGAATGGTTGAAGCGTACTTGATTCATGAATAATCCCTCCATGTTCTCCACACGGCTAACATCCCATGTTTCAATACCGCTAAAATCTTCCCGATAGGGTGTGCAAATGCCTTTTTTCTCCAAAGGAGTCTGTAGGCAAAAAAGATAACTCATATCTGTAATATGGCGTGTGTCAATCTGTGACAGTGAAGTATTAGGGTCTTTTAAAAGCTGTTGCAACTCAACTTTACTTTTGGGAGTAAAGATAAGGCGAGCGTGTAACAACGATCCCAGAAACGGAAAAGCTAAAGAGAAACTTATTAGTAGACTCTTTTTAAAAGACATCACAACAAACATGCTCACCTCAAAATGAACAGGGCATATACGACCATGCCATGGTATGGCGTAGCTCCGCATATTAACATGGGCTCTCTTAAAAAAGCAATAGTATCTGTATTTGTTAATACGAACAAGTCTATTTTTTTCGTATTCTAGTGAGTATTCGAATAATATAATAGCATTATGACTATGTGATAGATTATGTGATAGATTATGTGAAAAACCATGGTGCACATATCTTAGATTTTTAAGTCATGGTTGCACATGTTACTTTATTATACAATTTGTGTAACCCACCAAATAGCATTGTCATTGACTAATCCTCAGCTATACAAGCCTAGCACAGCTAAAGTAAGGCATATTTGCAGTTACTTTAATAAAAGCTTTTTTAAAATAAGTCTAGGCTTTGTGGTTGAGTTTGAGTTTAATTCTGTAGGTCAGCGGGAAACGATCCTGCGGGTACTCAACAAGTCTTTTGTGTTAGTGCCTGTTAAGACACCTCAGCCAGGAGGTCACTCCTCTCAGGAATGCGTTTCATTGCTTCATACCTAGAAGGGTTTCAATCATGCGATCGATGGCGGTGATCACCTTAGCGTTAGCTGCATAGCCTCCCTGGTATTTAATGAGATTGACCATCTCCTCATCACTATTCACTCCAGAAATCGCATCGTGTTCTTTCTTGACGACACCTAAAATGGCTTCCTTACTTTCTAACGCACGCTGAGATTTCTCGGCTTCCGTATGGATTTTGCCAGCCACAAACTGGTAAGACTCCTCGATGGTCATGGGTGTATTGTTGAGCTTATTGTGGTAGAAGTCTACCTTGTCGTATTGGAGCTGCTGCATCATGTTTGCTACATCAAAGTTCCCATTGATGGGGGCTAACCAAGGGCGCAGGGCAGTGGGTTCTTTCTTATAGGTGGTGTTGAGCGCGATGTTGCGCGCGCTATCCCCCTCAAAAAAAGTATTAAGTCCTAAAGCCCCTGTGAAATTACTCCCATGGTCTTTAATTGAAACAAAAAGTCCTTGGGAGGGATTTTTAGCTTGGATACTAAATTGTTTAGCCTTGTTGTCAAAATGTGCGATGAAGTAATCGTCAAAATCGTTCATGGTGTTGTTGTCGTGATTATCGTCCGTATTGGCATTGATTTGGGCGATCACATCTTGCATAGTGGTAATAGGAGTGATATGAATCGTTCTCTTGGCTAACACCTGCCCATCTGTATTGTAGGCCACCACATCGAAGCTCCCCTCTTTGATATTGTAATTGGTATCTTTGAGTGCGGTACGATCTTGAAACTCCACAATCTTGCCCTCAACACTGTGGGCTGCGCTCTGGGCGTAGATAGCGTTTGTGGATTCGATCAAACCTTTGGCAAAGATGTCCAGTGCATCCAAATAATTCTGCAACTTGCCCTTAGTAGTGCCATGCGAACCATCATTGTAAATCCCCATGAGCGCGCCTACCTTGCCCTGATCGATTTTATCGGTGATATTGAGCACTTTGAAATCATCCCCTCTAAAGTAAATTTGGGCGAGCTGATTTTTATTGTCGCTATTTTCCACCACCAATGGGTGAAAGATGGCCCCATCCACGATGTTAAAGCCATAGCCTATATTCAACACATACCCATCGTCAAAATCCGCCACCTTGATGTCATTAGCCGAATTGGTTTGCACATGCATTTTAGACACATTCCCCCCGATGAGTTCCTTGAGATGAAATTCTAAGGCATCGCGCTTATCCCTGAGCTCATTAGCCTGTTTGAGAGTTTTAGGGTCTTCCATTTCTTTGAGATGTTTGTTGATATTGGCGATCTCTGCCCCAATGCGATTGACCTCTTTGACAGAACTGATGAGTTCTTGGCTTGCCTTGTGTTGCAAAGTAACCAAACGCGCACGGGTATCCTGGATATTGCGCGTGAGAGTCTGGGTCTTCTGGGCTAGGGCTTGTTTGGTAGCGGGGTCTTTAGCATTCTTGGCTAAATCTTTCCAGGCATTGAAATATTCTTGTAAATCGTTATGGATTCCCACTTCTTCCATATCTGAAAAGTAGGAGGACGCTTCGCGCAAATTATCAAATTGGGTGCTATAGAAAGCATGTTCTTGATTAGCTCTGGCATAGCGTGCAAAGACAAACTCATCATGCACGCGCTGGATAGTTTCCACATTCACGCCCATATTCACATTGCGATCAGTGTAAGCAAGACTATTTTGAGGGCGTGCAATCACACGCTGGCGGCTGTAAAACTCATCATTGGCGTTGGAGATATTATTACCCGTTACATCCACCATCACCTGATGGGCTTGCAACCCGGTATACGAAGTATTGAGGGAAGAGAGGATACCGCCCATGCTGATCCTTTAAGCCTGCACTTGCAGAAAACTACTGCTTACGGTGCGCTGATTGTAGTAACCCGTACTTTCATGGGGGACGATCTGCTGTAACAGCGAAGAATAAAACTCGGATACCGCAAACACAACTCGCGCATAATCCGCATTGAGCTCTTTAAGATGTTCTAAATGTGCGCGCATATCTTTCAAGCATGCATTACTGGCATCATCCAAGAGCTCTGTGAGAGGTGTGCTGGGATTTTTTTCCATCAAGTCAAGCATGCCCTGATCGAAGAGGGCTTTACAACTCTCAAAAGACTTGACACGCTCTTGTTTTTGAGTATTGCGCGCGAAAATCGCCTCGTGTTTAGCAAGTCTGATATCTTCGAGGTCTTGTAAAGTTAAATCGATTAGGGTTTGCAAATCCTCTAAGGACTGCTGGAGATAAGTAGAAAGCATGCAAGCTCCTAAGGCGCAATCTCATACCAAGCGCCCAAGAAGCCTTAGAGCGTCAGTATCGCCCTAGCCAAGCAAAGTTTGTGCCATTTTATGCGAGGTATTCTCCAAATCTACCTTGTAATGCCCCGCTTCAAGAGACTTTTTGATTTGGGCCACCTTGTCTGTAGCAGCCACTTGTTCGGCATGGTGTTTAGCGCTCTGCTGAGAAGCACGCACACCGCTATGATTGACATGAGAGAAAGAATTGAAAGAAGCGTGGCTACCAACAGATTTAACCATGGTCTATCCTTTCAAGAATTTTTCTACCATATCGACCGACTGCGTAAATTTTATAGTCACTGCATGTGTTTTTCCAATTCTTTGCGCAATTCAGTCGCAGTGGCGGGGCGTCTTTTTTCCCCACTATCTTGAAAATTCGTACCAGAAGATTTAAAAGCAAAAACCAAAAGGGAGAATAGCACGCCACAGAAAACTAAAAAAACGATGGTGGGCACCAACCAAAGCTCAAGGATAGAGTTTTTCATAGATCCTCCATAGGAATAGAATTCGTATAAGCTATTATAGACTATAATGGTGAGTTTACGCGTATTTTAAGGGAGAATGATGGTTCGACTGATTTGGACATGGTTGGCGTGCCTAGCGTGTAGCTATGGGGCAATTGGGGAACGCTTGGCATGGGATAAAGGTGCGACACTACTAGGTTTCCTGGATAAAAATGGCATCGATTCCAGGGTTTACTACGATTTGACGCTCCAAGATAAAGAATTGGGTGCGGAGATTCGTGCAGGTGTGTCCTACTACACTTTGAGAGATGATCAAGGTGTCCTTTTACAGGCCCTGATTCCTGTGAGTGAAACCGTACAGTTGCGCTTATCTAAAGAAGAAAAACGCTATCGCATCGATTTTATTCCTATCGTTTTCAATAGTGTGCAAAAGACTTTGAGCTTGCGTGTGCAAAAATCCCCCTACAAGGATATTTTGAGAGTTACAGGAAATGCTAGACTTGCTCAGGAATTTGTGGATATTTACAAGAAAACAATCGACTTCAGACGCGCCGTGATCAAAGGTGATCAGCTCATCGTGATCTATACAAGGAAGCATCGTTTAGATCGCCCTTTTGGTTTCCCCAATATCCAGGCGAGTATGCTGGAGACAGCGCGAAGACCTCATTATGTTTTTGCTTATGAAGGGAAGTATTACGATGCGCAAGGTAAAGAGATTATGGAATTTTTTTTAGAAACCCCCGTGCGTTATTCCAGAATTTCTTCCAAATTTTCTCATGGGCGCATGCACCCTATCTTGAAACAAATGCGTCCTCACTATGGTGTGGATTATGCGGCCAAATTTGGCACGGCTGTTCACGCGGCAACAGAGGGGAATATAACTTTCATGGGTTATAGGGGAGGGTATGGCAGAACGATTGAAATCAAATACGGCAAGGAGTTGCGTCTGCTCTATGCGCATTTGAGCGCATTCGCACCAGGTTTGAAATTACACGGCTATGTTAAGAGAGGTCAACTGATTGGCAAAGTGGGTAGCACGGGTTTGAGTACAGGACCACATCTGCATTTTGGAGTTTACAAAAATGATCGCCCTATTGATCCCCTAGGGCGTATCCGCACCGCTAAAAACCAACTCAGTGGCAAGGATAAGGAACACTTCGCGCGCTTCATCCGTCCTTATCAGGATGTCATCAGAGATACACGATCCTTTGAATACGCGCAACAAGAAACTCTCAAGATTACTTACTGATGGTGCGTTATTCCAGCATTCAGGTTGTGGAGTGTGCACACTCACCCTATATCCGACCTCAGAGCGTTCTCTATGAAGAAAACGGGGTACATAAGCGTTGGGATATGATTCATGTGCACGACAGTGTTGCCGTATTGCTCTACCATGTAGAGTTGCGGCATTATGTAGTTGTGAAGCAATTTAGACCCGCCGTATACGTGAATGCACATCTATGTAGGGGTGAAGATATGGATGGCTACATGTATGAGCTGTGCGCGGGACTTGTGGATAAACCTCACAAAACTTTAAAACAAATTGCGTGTGAAGAAGTCTTAGAAGAGTGCGGTTATGCCATCACGCCAGATATGTTGGAATCCATTGGAGTTTTTCACTCGGCCACTGGCATTAGTGGAAGTAAGCAGAGTATGTTTTTTGCGCGTATCCGCCAAGCCAACCAACGCCATGCAGGTGGAGGTGTGGAGGGAGAGTGCATTGAAATTGTGCACATCCCATACGAGCAAGTGCGTAGCTTTGTGGCAGATACACACATCCCCAAAACGATAGGGTTGGGCTATGCCTTAAATTGGAGTGTTGAAAAAATAAAGGATGATTGTCATGATTAGACGCTTGTGGGTGGTATTTTGTCTGGTAATGACAGGGATACTTGGAGCCCAAGAGTGGAGTGCCGCTCTCAAAATCAATATTGATGCTGTAGATAAGCTCAAAAAGCTCGTGCGTTTTCAGGCTTACGACTTAAAGGTGGGAGAGAGTGGGTATATTTTAGCTAAACTCACAGATTATAATGTCATCGTCGCACAGATAGAAGTGGTGCGCGTCCATGATGGGGTAGCTGTGGGCAAGTATAGTCCCTACAGCG
The DNA here is from genome assembly GCF_900197775.1 of Helicobacter salomonis. NCBI lineage: Bacteria > Pseudomonadati > Campylobacterota > Epsilonproteobacteria > Campylobacterales > Helicobacteraceae > Helicobacter > Helicobacter salomonis. Next base: position 75,670 of record NZ_FZMA01000007.1, on the reverse strand, counting down.
TGATGAAGCAGCGCCATCTGCCCACGCCTAGAATGGAGCCCAAAAAGGGTTATTTAGCCATCTTTAGAGAGTTCAACCACCAAGCCTTTCTCATCGCACCAGATGCGCAACTGTATGATCAGATTAAAGACAATTACAAGGATGTTGAGTTCATCAATTCAGATCTGTTAGTGGCATTTTTGAATGGTTTTGATCCAAACGCGCGGAACTTAAGAAGAGCCTGTGACATCTACAGCGCAGGTCTACTCTACATTGTAAGCACGGAACATTTAAATATTCTGGACTGCCAAAGTTTTGCCATTCTAGAGAGTCAACATTTAGACACATCGCAAGCCACCCGTAGTAGCACTCCATTTTACTCTCGGGTAGAGGGGATAGACAAGGGTACCTTGGGAAAATTCTTTGGTGGAGGAAAGGCTAAGCATTATTTTTCTTTCTACGACAATTTGCTCAAACAAGAAGCGCAAAAAAACTTGGCTAAAGCGCGCGAAAAAGAAGATAAATTCGAATTCAAAGAGGACATGAAAAAGGCCAAAAGCGCTGAGGAAAAAAAGGCTTTGAAGAGAGAATTAGAGCAAGAGCTCAAAGCAGATGAACTAGTTGCTCCTGAAGAATCTCCGCAGGAGCGCTTGGAAGAAAAATCCCTAGATGCCTCCAGTCAGGAAAAAAAGAAAGAAGAGGCGATTGAGGAGAAAAAAGCGCGCAAAGCGCGAATTAAGGCCGAAAAAGCAGAAGAGCGGGCCAAAAAGAGGGAAGCTAAAGAGGCTAAAAAACGCGCCAAAGAGGAAGAAAAACTTCAAGAAGAGCAAAGCCAACACAAGGAGTGAGTATGCTAGAAGCTGCCCATACCCGGTATTTGAGCCAACTTGTAGGTGAGGACAATTTTTACATAGACCCCGCCCATCTCCAAGCCTATGCCTATGATGCTACTAGGGAGCGCCACTTACCCGATGGAGTGATTTTTCCCAGACATGAAGAAGATGTGCGCCAAATTTTAGCTTATTGCAACGAGCATAAAATCATCATTGTGCCACGGGGGGCGGGGAGTGGCTTCACGGGGGGAGCATTGAGCGCGCATGGGGGACTAGTTTTGAGCCTAGAGAAGCATTTAGATCAGATTTTAGAAATTGATGAAAAAAATCTGATTGCGCGCGTGCAACCCGGAGTAATTAATAAGCATTTTCAAAACGAAGTAGAGAAGAGAGGGTTATTTTACCCCCCCGATCCGGCTAGTCAGGATCAAAGCACTCTAGGGGGTAATGTGAGTGAAAACGCTGGAGGAATGCGCGCAGCCAAATATGGCATCACTAAAGATTATGTGATGGCCTTGCGCGCCGTCTTGCCTAATGGCGATGTAATTAGGGCGGGCAAGAAAACGATTAAAGATGTCGCCGGGTTCAATGTAGCTGGGATTTTGATCGCCTCTGAGGGCTGTTTAGCTGTGATTACAGAAATTACCCTGAAACTTCTAGCCAAACCCAAACTTAAACAATCAGCCATGGGGGTGTTTGCTAGCATTCAAGATGCGATGGAGGCGGTGTACAAGAGCATGGCTAGCGGGGTCACCCCGGTGGCAATGGAATTTTTGGACAACCTGAGTATCCGAGCGGTGGAGCAACGCTTTTGCAAGGGCTTGCCAATGGAAGCGGGTGCGATTCTCATCACGCAAGTGGATGGGAGCGTGCCCGAGCAGATTACATGGCAACTGACCCAAATTGAAAAACACTTTAGAGAAAATGGCTGTGTGGATTTTTGCGTAGCTCAAGATGCCCAACAAGAAGAAGATTTATGGTTTGCGCGCCGTAACGCCTCCCAAAGCATTAGCATTTATGGCAAGAAAAAGCTCAACGAAGATGTAACCGTACCACGGGCTAGTTTACCCGCCCTTTTGCAGGAAGTAGAGCGCATCAGTCAAACCTATGACTTGCCCATTCCTTGTTTTGGGCACACCGGCGATGGGAATGTGCATGTCAATATCATGCTTGAAGACCCCGATACACAGCTAGAAAAGGGGCAACAAGCCATGGAGGAGATTTTTAAAAGCGCAATTGCTTTAGGGGGCACACTAAGCGGGGAGCATGGCATTGGTTTGTCTAAGGCAAAATTTATGCCTCTAGCCTTCACTCCTGAGGAAATGGGATTGTTTAGGCGCATTAAAAGCGCGTTTGATCCCAACAACATTTTAAACCCCTTTAAAATGGGGCTATGAATTGCCAACACTTTTTTAAAACTCCCAAGAGTTTTCCAGTGCCCTATTTGCACCTGCGCACCAGCGCGCTAGGCTTGCAGGCCATAGATTTTACACACACCCCGGGTGAAAACGACCCTCTTACAGATACCATGCATGCTGCGATCAATGCCCTAGAGAATTACTTTAGGGGCACTCTCTATCGCTTTGACTTACCCTTAGAGCTTATAGGCTCATCTTTTCAAAAACAAGTTTGGCAGGCACTACAAAGCATCCCCTACGCGCAAACCCGCAGTTACGCCCAAATTGCCGCCCAGATTGCTAAACCTAAAGCCTACCGCGCGCTAGGCAATGCCAACCATGCCAACCCCTGCCCTATTGTGGTTCCTTGTCACCGCGTCGTGCGTGCCAATAGCGAGCTGGGGGGTTATGGGGGTGGTGTGAAAATCAAGGCGTGGCTTTTAGATCATGAGCAACACCACCTGCATTAACCCTAGCCTAACTCCTCAGGAGAGAGTTCTTCATAAAAACGCTCAAGGTCTAAATGAGCACCCAAATACTGCGTGATCTCTTTGGCATCCTTGAGAGCATTTTCTAAACAGCTAGTGGCACCCGGAGAGGGGGTCATGTTGAAAGTTACCCCTTTATGCGTAACAATCTTTCTCTCTCCTAGCTCTAGCTTCTTTTTAGTGCGATCCAACACCTGTGGACGCACCTCCCCAAAACCAGCGGCATATTGCAGATCGCTTAGGGAGAGTGAGGGAATAATTTTGCGGGCATCTTTTAGAAATTTCCGTTTGCCGATGTAGGGAAGCTCAAAGACCATGTTTTTAAATACGTAATTCCTAATATCTCTTTCTGTGAACAGATCAAAGACAATGCTCGCCACATCTGTATTGCAATCCATCTTAATGAGTTCCCAACTAATACCCCTTAGGCAGGAAGTCTTGTGGCGTTCCAACTTGGGCATGGCTAGAGCAGTAGGCCCTAGACGGGTTTTTCCCTTGATCCACACATCTGGATCGCCATGTAAAGCGGCAAAGGGGAGTTTGGGGTTTTGTACGGTGTAAACTTTGCCCCGTAATAAATTAGGAACAAAGTAAAAGCTTCCTGCCACGGGCAAACACCCCAAATCCAAGCCATAACCCATGGATTGGGCTAAGGGTAGCGAATACGATCCCGCATTCACAAGGACAAATTTTGCATAAATCTCATCGCCTTCCGTCGAAATCACGGCCCATTCATCCATGCAAGGCTCGATTCTGCCCACCTTAAAGTTGAAAAAAACATGGTTGCTAGAATTGAGAGCCATAGCCTCTTCTACAAAATTTTCACTCAATAACTCAAAATTCATCCCACACCAATAACTCTCAAAGCCGCTACCCACGACATTATCGGGGCGATCCAGGCCATGCTCTTCTAAGATGATCTTAGGTTCAATCTCTTTGAGTTTAGCCTTATCAAAGAAAGTCAGACCGGGGTAAATTTCTTGAAATTCCTCATGCCGTTTGGTAATGAAAGCGCATTCCTTATCCCCTACTCCAATGGCCATCTTCTGCATTTCGAAAATAACTTTGTTTTGAAGATTTTTATTCAGGGCATAACGGCGAATCTTCTCAGCTGCGAACTTGACTTTTCTGGCCTTCTGAGCGGTGTAGTTGGTTTCAATGGCTCCATCGTGGATTGTCTGAGAATTGGCCTTTGCGTTAGAGCTCACTTTAGCCAAATTTTTCTCTCTTTCCACGAGGGCAATTTTTTTTAAATCCGTATACTGACTCAAGGTCCACAGCAGGGCACAGCCAGAAACCCCACCCCCCACAATCACCACATCAAAATCACGCTTCATGAATTCCCTTTAACTTTGTTTAAAAATGCGGATTGTAACACAATTAATGTGCGGCTAACTTTAAACTGTATTCGTAAAGATCTGACATCGCCTCCACGCGATCGATGAGCAATCTCGTTTTGGAAGAGGCATTTTTGTTCTCTTTGCCTAGCTCCAAAGTAGTGATCACAGCCCTGCCAATATTATAAGTGCGCGTAGCAGATTCACCTACTGAAATTGCCCAGATATTATGCGCCACGATGGCTTTATGTGCATGGGTGCCCAAATAGAGCATGATATGTCCTCTAAGCCAGAGGATGGTTGCAAAAGGAGTGGCATGCTTGATGATATAAGCCTCTTTTTTCGGAGCTGACATAGAGCTTAGATCGACCATGTTATTAGCATAGCGCACTTGAGCCAGCGAGTTTCGAGGTAATAAAATGCCAAAACTCGCAAAACTATCTCTAGTGAAAGCTGAACAATCACGCTTCTGTTCTGATCCACCCCAACCATAGGGCTGGCCTAGCATGGTGTCAATAACAGCCGCCATCACGCGCGCGCTCAAAGGGCGAGGAAAATTTGTAAAATATTGTGGCTGAATTGGGGTGGGGACGAGTTTGGCAAACCCGCGTGAATCCTTGGCATAGGTGTAGACCTGGTGGCTCCTTCCGGGTACTTTAGCCAAAATCTCTCCCATGTGGGCGTAAGCAAATGGCTGTTGGCCGTGATTATAGAGGGGGACTTTATCTTGAAGTGGGGTGATGTAATTTTTAAGACCCATAAGTTTTTGCATGGTGTGCGGTTTGACTAAAGCTAGATGGGCAACTTTAACCCAGCCATAGACAAAACTGCTCTGGATATGCGCGTAGCTCTTGTCTGTGTTGTAATGAGTGATGAGCACAGGTGTGCCCGCAAAAATCAGTGAATTTTGCCAACGATCAAAAGGAGCTCCGGTTTTGTTGATGTAATAAGGTTTATCTGTAGGGGCTGCGCGCACATTGGCATCTTCTATGATAATGGCTTTGAGTGCAACACTGGGATAGTGTGCGGTTTCCATGCTCGCCCAAAGTGCATCGAGTGTTTTTGGATTATTAGGGCGCAGATATTCATCATAGCCTTGCGCTTTGAAGAGGTCCTGCATCCAAAAAACTTCATCGAAATCGCGCATAACCTCCATGCGCGTCCAAGGAGCATACCACTGCTCCAAATACGCATTTTTGAGTTTGGCCCTGTCTGGAATGGGTGGGGAACGCTTGGGAAGATAGTAACGTGCTTCTTGGGGAAGCTTGAGGTCTAAAAGTGTGTCCTCAGCGTGTAAGCCCAACACGATCAGACCAAGTAATAAAATCCTAAACATGGCAATGTGTTAACAACTCCCTTACGCCCTGCTCGATGAGGGAGTAAACGCGTTCTAAGTCTTGAACACGGGTGAAAGTGTAAGGATCGGGAACATCTATCCCCTTTAAACCAAAATCACCCAACTTGTAGATATGGGAGTGGGTGATACCTAAACCCTTGAGGGCTTGCACATTGCTAGAATCCATGGCCACAATCCAGTCGAAGTCATTGGCTAATTCTTGGGTAATGGGCTTACTTCTGAAAGGTGTGAGATCGACTCCATGCTGCTGGGCTAGTTGGATAATGGGGGGGTGAGCCGATTCACCCTGGTGAAATGCGGAGATTCCCGCACCATCTACGCACACACTAAGATTTTGTGCTGCGATGAGGTGCTGGGCAATCCCGCGTGCCAACATGGAGCGACAGATATTACCCAAGCACAAAAACAAGAGACTTTTAGGTTTCATATGCGCAAATAACTGCGGAGTAAGCGACCATATTGCGGGCTACGCAATTTTTTGATCGCGCTACTCTCAATTTGACGCACCCGTTCCCGCGTTACATTGAGCTCTTTGCCAATCTCTTCTAGCGTGCGATCGCTCTCATCTTCAAGCAAACCAAAACGCATGCGAATCACAGATTTCTCGCGCTCGTTGAGCTGATCCAGCACCCCATCAATCTGGGCTTTCAAGTCCTCGCGCATGATATGTTCCATAGAACCCACGACCTTATCATTCTCCACAAAATCCCCAAATTTGCCATCGTCGTCATTGCCCACAGGGGACTCTAGACTAATAGGTTCTTTGGTGATCTTGATGACATTTTTTACCTTATCCAAGGGTAAACCCACTTCCTTAGCCACCAAGTCCAAATCAGGCTCTTTGCCATTTTCTTGCACATACTTACGCATCACCTTGTTGATGCGGTTGATGGTATCGATCATGTGGATAGGGATGCGAATTGTGCGGGCTTGATCGGCGATTGCACGACTAATGGCTTGTTTGATCCACCAAGTAGCATAGGTCGAAAAGCGGTAATTCTTCTCATGTTCGAATTTATCCACTGCCTTCATCAACCCGATGTTACCCTCTTGAATCAAATCCAAGAAAGGCAGACCACGGGAAGTATAACGCTTGGCAATGCTCACCACAAGGCGTAAATTGGAGCGCGCCATTTTATTCTTAGCCTTGTCAGAAATGAGTTTCCCGCGTTTGATTTGCTCTAAAATCTCTTTGAGTTTGCCCGGCTCTAAATCAAAGCCATCCTCGCTAGCTTCCTTGGTTTGGAAAAGCTTTCTGATCTCCATGTAGCTGCCAATCATGGTGGCTTCTGGGATCATGGCCGCAATCTCCTCCTTGCTCATGTGCGTGATATTCTTCAAGATATTCTTGTGATTCTCGATCAAAGCCTCGTTGAACAAAGATAGCCTGTATTCCAAGCGTTTTAACTCTTTTTCAAATCCATCTCCACTTTTGAGAGAGGTTTCCATAGCCTTAACAAGCTCCCCGATGAGCTTACTGGTGGGACCCAAATCGTAGAGTTTTTCTTTCAGTACCCGGCGTTTGTAGGCTAGAGTGAGGGCGTGTAGCAGTTCATCCTCTTGAGCGGGGGTGTTGAGTGCTTTAAGCCACTCTTTTTTAGCCTTGCTCAAAGCCTTAAAACTTTCAATGACTTTCTCCACGCGCTTGCGATCCTTTTCTGAAAGATTCTTCTTTACCTCGATGGTGTCCTCGTCTTCATCTTCCAACTCGCCTTCTTCTTCTTTTTTAGTGCCCGCTTCATCGTCATCAAAGTTCCTGAAAAGTTCTTTGACGCGTCTCTCGCGGTTAATCAGCGCGTCTTTGTAGTTATAGATGAAATCGATCAAATAGGGCACAGAGCAGATCGCATCCAGGATGATATTCTCTCCCAATTTAATCTGTTTACTGAGCTCTACCTCTTCTTCTTTGCTAAGTAAGGGAATCTCACCCATTTCGCGCAAATACATGCGCACAGGGCTATCACTCCTAGACCATTCTGTGAGTTCTTTTTCCTTGATGAAGTCCAACCCTTCATCGGTGTCTTCCTCAAGAGCTTTGGATTTTTTGCGTGGAGTTTTGCGCTCCATGGAGAGCGAAGTAAGGGCACACTCCGAAGAATGCACAAAGCATTTACCGTATTTGAGAGCGAGTTCTCTAATTTTCTTAACCTGAGAAGAGGTAGGAATTTTTTGAAACACATCCAAGAGGCGTTCGTAAGAAATATCTTTTTCAGATTCCTTAAAGATTTGTTCAAGTTCTTCTTGAAAAGTAGTTTTTGAGGAGTTTTTGGCGGGTTTATTGGGTTTTTCCATAGAAAGATCCTAATCATGCAGATGTGAGTGTCAAACTACAAAAAGAGTAAACAGCTTCATTATAATAAAGATTAACTTATGAAAGTATTAAGACTAGCAGGCTATAATGCGCGCATGTTTGGAATAGGTTTTTTTGAACTTATGGTGATCTTAGCGGTTGCCATTATCTTCCTAGGGCCGGAGAAATTTCCCCAGGCAGTGGTGGATTTGGCGCGTTTTTTCAAGGCGGTAACAAAAACACTCAACGACGCTAAAGAGACCTTAGATCAAGAGTTACGCATAGAAAACTTAAGACAGGAGAGTTTGGGGTATAAAAAGCTCTTTGAGGAAGAGCAGCACAAATTAGAAAATACTTTCCATAAAGAGCTTAAAGACCTCCAACAAGTGCAAGATGATCTCAAAACCAGCATCGCACATGCCAATCCCCTAGACGCACTATCTGGCGAGGTGCAGGCCGATGAACCCCCCCCTCCCAAAGTGAGCCTAGAAAAACCCCCAAAGAAATTAGATGTTTGAAGACTTAAAGCCTCATCTTGAGGAATTGCGTAAGCGTTTGCTGATTTGTATCGCGGTGTTAGTGGGAGCGTTCATTCTCTGTTTTAATTTTTGGGATCATATCTTTGCATGGATCAGAGCCTCTTATGCGGGCAAATTGATCCAAATCTCCCCCATTGAGGGGGTGATGGTGGCAATCAAGGTGAGTTTTTTAGCCTCTTTGGCACTGGCCATGCCCATCATTTTTTGGCAACTTTGGCTTTTTGTCGCCCCCGGACTTTATAAGCATGAAAAAAAGATGGCTCTTCCCTTTGTCTTCTCTGGTACAGCGATGTTTGTCATAGGTGCATGCTTTGCTTACTATGTCGTTTTCCCCTTTGTGATTCACTATTTAGCTAACTTTGGAAGTGCGGTTTTTGAAGCCAATATTTCGGCCTCTAGCTATGTGAGTTTTTTTACACGACTGATTTTAGGCTTTGGCGTGGCGTTTGAGTTGCCCGTCTTGGCTTTCTTCCTGGCTAAAATGGGCTTGATTACAGACGCAACTCTCAAAGCCTATTTCAAATACGCGATTGTAGTAATTTTCATTATCGCCGCCATCATCACTCCCCCCGATGTGATGAGTCAAATCTGCATGGCTTTGCCCTTGATCGGTTTGTATGGCCTCTCCATTTTGATTGCTAAAATTGTCAATCCAGCTCCTAAAGAAACTCAATGACTAGCATTCCTCCAGAGTTTTTGCTCTCCAGTTACCATTATGACTTGCCTCCTGAATACATCGCCTCCACTCCTCTGCTGCCCCCAGAGCAAGCCAAACTTTTGGTGTATGAGCGCGCTACTGGACGCATCACTCATAGCTCTTTTGCCCATGTCTTTGACTTCTTTCCCCAAAACGCACTCGTAGTACTCAACGACACTAAAGTCATCAAGGCGCGCCTCTACGGATACAAAGCTAGCGGGGGCAGGGTAGAACTCTTGATACACAACCCCCATAATCTCTGCTACTTTAACGCCCAAATCAAGGGACGGATTTCTCAAGGGAGCATGATTGATTTGGGGCAGGGGTATTCTTGTGAAGTGCTCACCCCTCCCTCTAATTTGCGCCAAGTGTGTTTTCACCACCACCAAAAACCCCTAAAATGGGAAAAGGTGTTAAACATGCTCGAACTTCTAGGACATATGCCCATCCCACCCTATCTCAAGCGCGCCGACACACCCACAGACATACAAACTTATCAAAGCGTCTTTGCCAAGCATCCCGGAGCCATTGCTGCCCCCACCGCCTCGCTGCATTTTTCAGAACGCGCCAAAGAACACCTTTTAGCCCATTTCCAACACGCCTTTTTGACCTTGCATGTGGGAGCGGGCACCTTTGTAGGTGTGGAGTGTGCCGACATTAGAGAACATCCCATGCATTCTGAGGCGTTGTTTATCCCTGAAGAAACACAACGGGCTTTAGATCGTGCGCCCTATATTCTGTGTGTGGGCACAACAGCCCTTAGGGGAGTGGAGCATTATAAGCGTGGGGAGGCACTTAAACCTTGTGATTTGTTTTTGCATCCAGGTAACCCCGTTACCCACGCTCAAGCCTTGTTAACAAATTTTCATCTGCCTAAATCCACTTTGATCATGCTAGTGGCTTCCATGGTGGGTTTGTATAAATGTTTAGAGCTCTACAAAATCGCCATAGAACACAAGTATCGCTTTTATTCCTATGGCGATGGAATGCTCATTTTATGAATCAAGCTTTACTGGATCACTTTGGTGTGTTATTACTAGAGTGGAATCGTATCCACGCCTTAAGTGGGGCAAAGGATTTAACCCAGATTCAAGCCCAAATTGTGGATAGTGTGCGGGTGTTGGATTTTATCCGGCCTTTTAAAACTTGTTTAGACATAGGGAGCGGAGCAGGCTTTCCTGCCATTCCTCTAGCCATTTATTGCCCTCACGCGCATTTTTTTCTTGTAGAGCCCAATGCTAAAAAAATTGCCTTTCTTCACCATGTCAAAATGGCCTTGGGCTTAGAGAATATCACGCTCAAACGCGCGCGTATCCAAGAATTGCTCCCCATGTCTGTGGAGCTCATCACTTCTAGGGCATTGATGGGCACACAAGAGCTCATCACACTTTGCACGCCCTTTTTAGAGTCGAGGGGGCATTTCTTATTCTATAAGGGGAGTTTGCTGGAACAAGAGATCACATGTTTGTCTAGTGAGCGTTTTTACTATGGTAAACGAGTGTATTTTTATCGCCAAAAGGAATGAAATATGAGATTTTTAATTGCGCTATTGTTAATCGGTTGGATTATTTACCTCATCTCTAAGGTTTCCAAATTCTCCAAATCCTCTAAAAAACAAGATGGAGTAGAAAACCTGGTCGAATGCGTGGTTTGTAAAACCTATGTTTCTAGTCAAGAGGCGATTATTGCTCGAGGGCGTGTTTTTTGTAGCCAACACTGCTTACAAAAGGGGGACTAATGCTGATTTTTGGACATCCAAAAATTCCATGCCCTATATTCAAAGCTATTACCACCTTCAATGAGATCACCCATAGCACTAACGACACTATTGTATATTTCCATGCCCATTTAGAAAACGCTTGCGAGCTTGCTGAGCATTGCACTACAGAGCGAGTGAAATACGCGGTGGTCGTGTCTAATGCCTACGAGCTTGCCTTAATGATCAACTTCACGCCTGCCTACATCATCGCCCCTATGCAAGCCCAAGACTTCCAAAGCGTGGCCAATGATTACCTTTTGGATTCTAAGATTCTCGCCCCTATTAGCACTCAAGAGGAGATCACCCAAGCCCTGCACATGCGCCTAGATGGAGTGATTTTTAAAGAGTGGCTCACACACGCTTAAGCTAGATCGTGCTAGAATGCGCGCTTTGGAGAGATGTCCGAGTGGTTGAAGGAGCACGCCTGGAACGCGTGTAAGGTGCAAGCCTTCAAGGGTTCGAATCCCTTTCTCTCCGCCACTTCTTCGTAAGATAAACAAAGAATAAATAATATTATCTAGTCGTTTAAAAATGTTAACAAAAATTAGAAAATTTTAGACTACAATCCGCCTTGTTGATAGCTTGGGCTACCAATAGAAATTCAATAAGGAGTTTAGGATGAAACTAACCCCCAAAGAGCTAGACAAATTAATGCTCCACTACGCGGGCAGATTAGCAGAAGAACGCTTGGCGCGTGGCGTGAAACTCAATTATACCGAAGCGGTGGCACTCATCAGTGCGCGTGTAATGGAAAAAGCGCGTGATGGCGATAAAAGTGTGGCAGATTTGATGCAAGAAGGCAGGACTTGGCTAAAAAAAGAAGATGTGATGGATGGCGTAGCACACATGATTCACGAGGTGGGGATTGAAGCTAATTTCCCCGATGGCACCAAACTTGTTACCATCCACACTCCCGTAGAAGACAATGGCAAGTTAGCCCCAGGCGAAGTCTTCTTAAAAGATGAAGACATTACCATTAACGCCGACAAGGAAGCCATTACCCTAGAAGTGGAAAACAAAGGTGATCGTCCTGTGCAGGTGGGATCACACTTCCATTTCTTTGAAGTCAACAAACTCTTGAACTTCGATCGCGAAAAAGCTTTTGGCAAACGCCTAGACATCGCTTCAGGGACAGCTGTGCGCTTTGAGCCGGGTGAAAAAAAGACTGTCGAGTTGATCGACATTGGCGGGAATAAACGCGTCTATGGCTTTAACTCTTTGGTGGATCGTCAAGCCGATGCCGATGGCAAAAAATTGGGCTTGAAACGCGCTAAAGAAAAAGGCTTTGGGTCTGTGCCTGCCTGCTGTGAAGCGACTAAAAGTAAACAATAGAGGAGAAAGCATGAAAAAGATTTCACGAAAAGAATATGTATCTATGTATGGTCCCACCACTGGAGATCGTGTCAGACTAGGCGATACCAACTTGATTTTAGAGGTGGAACACGATTGCACCACTTATGGCGAAGAGATCAAATTTGGAGGCGGTAAGACTATCCGCGATGGGATGAGTCAAACCAACAGCCCCAGCTCTTATGAGTTGGACTTGGTGCTCACCAATGCTTTGATCGTGGACTATACCGGTATTTACAAAGCCGACATTGGAATTAAAGATGGCAAAATTGCAGGCATTGGTAAAGCAGGCAATAAGGACATGCAAGATGGCGTAGATAACAATCTTTGCGTGGGCCCTGCTACAGAAGCATTGGCTGCTGAAGGGCTGATTGTTACAGCGGGCGGGATTGACACCCACATTCACTTCATTTCTCCCCAACAAATTCCTACTGCTTTTGCCAGCGGGGTAACCACTATGATTGGTGGGGGTACAGGTCCAGCTGATGGCACCAATGCAACCACGATTACTCCCGGACGTGGCAATCTTAAAAGCATGCTCCGCGCAGCTGAAGAATACGCCATGAATCTAGGCTTTTTGGCTAAGGGAAATGTCTCTTACGAGCCCTCCTTGCGCGATCAGATCGAGGCAGGTGCCATTGGCTTTAAAATTCACGAAGACTGGGGTAGCACGCCCGCAGCCATCCATCACTGCTTGAATGTTGCCGATGAATACGATGTACAAGTGGCTATCCACACCGATACCCTCAATGAAGCCGGTTGTGTGGAAGACACCCTAGAAGCCATTGCTGGGCGCACCATCCACACCTTTCACACTGAGGGCGCAGGGGGAGGACATGCTCCAGATGTCATTAAAATGGCAGGGGAATTTAACATTTTGCCCGCCTCCACTAACCCTACCATTCCTTTTACCAAAAACACCGAAGCCGAACACATGGACATGTTAATGGTATGCCACCACTTGGATAAAAGCATTAAAGAAGATGTGCAGTTCGCCGATTCAAGGATTCGCCCCCAAACTATTGCCGCTGAAGATCAGCTCCATGACATGGGGATTTTCTCTATCACTAGCTCTGACTCTCAAGCTATGGGACGCGTAGGCGAGGTCATTACGCGCACTTGGCAGACAGCGGATAAGAACAAAAAAGAATTTGGTCGCTTGAAAGAGGAAAAGGGCGATAATGATAATTTCCGTATCAAACGCTACATTTCCAAATACACTATCAACCCCGCTATCGCGCATGGTATTTCTGACTATGTAGGCTCTGTGGAAGTGGGCAAATACGCCGATCTCGTGCTTTGGAGCCCCGCGTTCTTTGGGATTAAACCCAACATGATTATTAAAGGTGGCTTTATCGCGCTCTCTCAAATGGGCGATGCCAATGCCTCTATCCCCACTCCTCAACCCGTCTATTACCGCGAAATGTTTGGCCACCATGGCAAAAACAAATTTGACACGAACATCACTTTCGTGTCCCAAGCAGCTTATAAGGCAGGCATTAAAGAAGAACTAGGGTTGGATCGCGTCGTATTGCCAGTGAAAAACTGCCGCAATATCACCAAAAAGGATCTCAAATTCAACGATGTTACCGCGCACATCGAGGTTAATCCTGAAACCTATAAAGTGAAAGTAGATGGCAAAGAGGTAACCTCTAAAGCGGCCGATGAATTGAGTTTAGCGCAGCTCTATAATCTGTTTTAAACCGCTCAAGGAGGGGGATTTATACAGAGGGAGGGGCAGGATTTGAGGGGGTCATTGATTTACTTTGCTGGTTTATAATGGACGCAAGAGTTGTTTTTTTTCGGGTTTTTGCCTGCACTAAAACTCTCAAATCTTTGCCAAAAGGATGGTAATGTTAGGTCTAGTGTTGTTGTATGTTGCGATCGTGTTGATTAGCAATGGTGTGTGCGGATTGATTGGGTCGGACCCCAAGAGCAAGGCCGTGATGAACTTTTTTGTGGGTGGGCTCTCGATCATATGTAATATTGTGTTTATTGCCTATGCGACTTTCCACCCCACTGCGCCTGTAGTGGGTAGCGAAGATGTAGCCCAAGTATCGCACCATTTGATTAACTTCTATGCTCCTGCAACTGGGTTATTGTTCGGTTTCACCTACTTGTATGCAGCTATCAACAATATTTATAACTTGGATTGGAAACCCTATGGGTGGTATTGTCTTTTTGTTGCCATCAACACCATTCCTGCGGCTGTTCTCTCACATTATAGCGATACCCTGGTGACTCATAAAGTTTTAGGAATCACCGAGGGGGATTGGTGGGCCATTATTTGGTTAGCTTGGGGTGTGCTTTGGTTCACTGGCTGGATTGAATGCGCTTTGGGTAAAAGCTTGGGCAAATTCGTTCCATGGCTTGCTATTATCGAGGGGATAGTTACCGCTTGGATTCCCGCTTGGTTGCTCTTCATCCAACATTGGGTATAAAATGATCCGCGCGCAAGCCATTTTGGGGAATGTGCATAGACATCCTAGCTCCAAAGAGCTAGACTATATCGATTTGGAATGGTTTGATACCCAAAAGAGGATGGGGCGTTGGGTATCACGCGCGGGGGTGGAGATCGCTCTCAAGCTTGACAAATCTCCCTTGATGGGTTTGTGCGATGGAGATATTTTATTTGAAGATATAGATCGCGTTGTGAGCGTGAATATTCTGCCTACTGAAGTGATTTGTGTCTACGCGCGCGATTATGCGCAAGTGGCTAGGATTTGCTATGAGGTGGGCAATCGCCACGCCTCTCTTTACTATGGCGAGCAAGATTTGAGTTTTGAAACCCCATTTGAGAAACCCCTACAAGTTCTCTTTGAAAAACTGGGGGCAAGGTATGAGGTTTTAAAAAGCAAATTGGACGGCTCTAGGCGCATAAGCGTGAGCGCACCCCATGCCGATCCGCTGGGTGTGAGCGCACCTTTGAAATTCCAAGATAGCGATCAGCTCGTTATTATTAAAAGATAAACATGCAAACAGATTTTCTACTTCTCCAAATCAACGATGCCATGTTTCCCATTGGCAGCTACACCCATTCTTTTGGGCTAGAAACCTATATCCAGCACAAAGAGGTTTTTGACAAGGCAAGTGCACTGGCCTATATGCGCGCATTCCTCAGCACACAATTTCTTTATAGCGATTTACTTAGTCTAAAATTAGCCTACACCTATGCCAAACAAAACGCGCTCCAACCTTTGTTAGACATAGAAGAGCGTATCGCACTAGCCACCCCGCCCCTAGAATTACGCAGCGCAAATCAAAAGCTAGGGAGTCGTTTTTTAAAAACTCTCATGGCACTAGATCTACCTCCCCATGCTTTCTTTAATACCTACTCCCAAGCGAGCACTATCCCTACACATGCCACTGCTTATGGGGTTTTTTGTGCCTGCTTTGATTTAGATTTGGAGATAGCTCTAAAACATTATCTTTATGCGCAAAGCTCTAATGCGGTCATCAACTGCGTAAAAACAATCCCTCTAGCCCAAAATGACGGGCAACGCATTTTGCTAGCCTTGCAAGCGAGCTTTGTAGAAATTTTGCAAAAGCTAGAAGAGTTGGACGAGTCGTATTTATGTGCAGCAAGCATTCATAACGACATCAAAGCGATGCAACACGAACATTTATACTCCAGACTTTACATGTCTTAATACTACCAAGAAAGGACAATTATGGTTAAAATAGGGGTTTGTGGGCCTGTGGGCAGTGGTAAAACAGCGTTGATCGAAGCGCTCACCCGCGCGATGAGCCAAGAATATAGTATTGGAGTGATCACTAATGATATCTACACTAAAGAGGATGCCGAGTTTTTATGTAAAAATTCGGTCATGCCTAGAGAACGCATTATTGGGGTAGAAACAGGAGGGTGTCCGCACACGGCTATTAGAGAGGACGCGTCTATGAATTTAGAGGCGGTAGAGGAATTGCATGCTAAATTCCCCGATATTGAACTCATGTTTATTGAGAGTGGGGGAGACAATCTCTCCACCACTTTTAATCCCGAACTAGCCGATTTCACCATCTTTGTGATCGATGTGGCTGAGGGGGATAAAATCCCACGCAAAGGGGGTCCAGGTATCACACGCTCAGATTTGCTCATTATCAACAAGATCGATCTAGCTCCCTATGTGGGGGCAGATTTGGGCGTGATGGATCGCGATTCTAAGAAAATGCGCGGTGAGAAGCCCTTTTTATTTACTAATATCCGCTCTAAAGAGGGCTTGGATTCTGTAATTGGCTGGATCAAAAAATACGCGCTTTTAGAAGAGTAATGGAACACAAGACTACCTACGCCCAAGCCTCTAAGCTGTATTTGAGGACGGCTATTGGGGCGCATGGGCGGTGCATGATCGCTGATAACCATTTCACTCCCCCCTTTAAGCTCATGCCCCCTTTCCATGAAAAGGATTCTTTGGATGAGATCATGCTCTTGGTCGTGGGAGCAGGCATGCTCAAAGGAGATGCGCAGGATATTCAGATTGAAATAGGCAAGGGTTGCCAACTCAAACTCTCTTCTCAGAGTTTTGAGAAAATCTTTGATACCGAAGATGGCTATGCCAGCCGTGATACACATGTGGTGGTTGAGGAAAACGCACTTTTGGATTTTTCCCCCCTGCCCATCATTCCCTTTGCCAACGCGCATTTTAAAAACCACACCCAGATCGTGCTACGCCCCAACTCTGAGCTACTCTACAGCGAGATCATGGCTGCAGGACGCATCGCACATGGGGAAGCCTTCGCCTTTAATAAAATTCACTCCACACTTGAGATTTGCTATCAAGACTCCTACAATTCCCAACTCCTCTTTGTAGACAACACTATCTTAGACCCCGCGCGCATGGATTTAACCAACCCGTGCATGTTCGATCGCTATACCCACTATCTCAACATGGTTATTTTTACCAAGCGCCTACAACAAGGGGCGATTCAAACCCTCTTAGAAGAGTCTAAACTCAATAGCGGGCTTAGTGCTTTGCCCTCTCGCCTGCCCCAAGAATACCGCAGTCTTTGCCTCAAAGCACTTGCTTCTGGTTCTGAACCCCTGCTCGCCCTGCGCCAAAACATATCGCAACTTTTATTGGATTAAATGTTTCTTATTTTAGCTATACTCGCAGCTTCAAATCATGTGAGGAGTGTTTATGAAGACACGGGTTGGGATTTATGGGTGTATGGCTTTAGGCGCACTCTTATTGGGCTGTGCGCACACGCAGAGTCGCGATCAGTTACCGCGTTTCCATGCCAGCTATTACGCCAAGCAGAACCAGCAAGCCGATAAATATGCTAAGGACATCATAGCTAAGGACACTAAGCAATTAAACACACCCCTATGGCAATTGCAAGATGGGGTGAACGAGTTTATGATGGGGAATTACAAGGGGTCTTTAGAAGTCTTAGATCAGGCCAATAAAGTCTTTGACACCCACTACAGAAGTTTAGAAAAGGGCATTGCAAAGTTGGGAGCGGCTACTTATGGAAGCGCAACCAATATTCCCTATGAAGGGCATATGTATGAATGGGAATTGACCAATTACTACATGGCCCTAGACTACGCGTTTATGGGAAATCTCCAAGATGCTAGGGTGGAATTTAACCGCACTTTGGATCGCCAGCGCCGTGTTAAGGAAGTTTACACCAAGGAAATCCAAAAACATTTAGACAAAATGAATGCAGATGCTAAGCAAAAGGATGCAGGTAAGTTGCAAAGCATGACGGCCAGTTTGTCTGAGTTCGATCGGCAGTTGAGCAGCCGTTACTCCAATCTCAAGCAACTAGAAGCTTATGATGGCTTCATCAACCCCTTGGTGAGCTATGTTGCCGGCTTATTCTATGGGGTGAATGGGGATCATGGTAAAAGTGTGGATAGTCTTAAAGAAGCCTATGCTATCAGCAAAGCCCCTCTCATCGCTCAGGATATCAAGCGCTTTGAAAAACATTCCACAGATAAGATGACCTGGGTAATTATAGAGGATGGTGCACAGCCCACTTTGGAAGAGTATAAAAATGCCACATTCAATTACGCTCTACCTCTCTTGAAACAGGGGAAAAATTTCCACACTAATTTTGAGCTCTCCACAGGGGGCAAGAATCAGCGCTTTGAAATCCTATCTCATTTTGATGGTGTGGTGCAAGCGGAGTATCAAAAAACCTTGCCTGCCATTAAGACTCGTGCGATCACATCGGCTATCTTAAAAACGGGTACAGAAGTTGCGTTAAAAACAGCAGGGGAGATGGCTCCAGGTTATGGAGGTTTAGCAGCGGGTTTAGCCGGGTCTATCATGCATGCTACCAACAAAGCCACCACCGCAGCTGATACCCGTAGCTCCACGATTTTTCCTAACACAGTTTGGGTAGCAAGCTTGGAAAACAAGAGTGCAAGAGCAAGCAGTTTCAGTGTCAGCATCGATACTTGGAGCAAGCGGTTCACATTAACCACATGTAATGCCAACATGCGCAAACAGGATAATCAAGTTTGCAATAATACCAATAACATCATCTTCATCCGCAGCTTTGAGGGCAGTAATCAAAATATCAAGGTCTTGTCGTTTTAGAGCTATGGATCAATCCCTGATGTTCAATAGAATGTCAGGGTTTTTCGCACCTCAGAGTGATGACTTTGCAAGGTATAATCTACTGCCAGGGAGGCTCAAGATAGTGAGTACTACCAAATGGCTATAGAGCATTTTCAAAAAGCGGAAGATATGGGCGATTCACATGCGTATACTGCGTTATCAAATCTGCTTAACCTACTTGGACAACTTAATGGAATACAACAAGGCAAAGAAGCAACACCATGCCAAATTGCCAAATAAACCCGCGAACATGGTGATTACGCTAGGGCTCTAGAGTATTTGCAAGAAGCAATTTAGCAGGAGGATACTCAAACTGCGGAAGCTTACTATCTATTAGGGCAGATGCACTATAGCGGACAAGGCGTACCAAAAGATGATATTAAGTTTAAGCAGTGCTTCGAAAAATCAGCCTCTATGTGGCATACGAGGACTTTTGATGGGTCGGATTTAAAGAGACATTTTATTTAAATTATTTGAAGAGAGAATATGCACAATCCACAATCTTGAGAATTGGTATTAGTGGATGAGGAAAAATATGTAAAAGGAGTTTTCTAATGGCAAAAATTACAAGCTTAGAAAGGTATGCTAAACTCGGAGCTGTTTTGTATTGTGATATACGCTTTTGGGTTGCACATTCGGGTATTTACGTTGGGGATAATCTCATCGCAGAAGTAACCAACAAGGATGGCAAGGCTTACATTAGATATGCCCATCCCCGCCACTTTTTGACACGCTTAGAAGATGAAAGAGAGGGGAAGCTCAAAGAGGGTGGAAAAATTTATATTGCCTGCGGTAAAGATGGCAATTCGCTTGGTTCAGAACAAGTAGCTCAAAGAGCTAAAACAGCTGTTGAAAGTGCAAGGAGTAAGGCAAGAGGCAAAGAATACGCTTGGATTGCTATTGATAATTCTGAACTAAATTGCCATAAATTCAGCACAGGATGCTTACTGGGCAATTTTAAAAATGAATGTTGGGATTTTAGTTGCCTAGAAAACAAGATTCGTGGGACTTACGGCGAATTTAAATGGCTTCATGTGGAGATCGGCTAGCTATTAATTTTAACCCCGCAACCTAAAACTATTCCCCACCACTAACAGAGAACTTAGACTCATGCTTAGGGCAGCTAAAGGGGGGTTAATGAGCCCACACACCGCGCAGGGGATGAGTAAAGCGTTGTAGAGCGTGCTGATGAGCAGGTTTTGGCGCACGCGCTGGTGGGCTTGTTTGGCGATGACAAAAGCATTCAGCACGCTTTTAAAAGAGGTATTGAGCAAAATCACATCGCTATGTAGCAGGCTCAAATCATGCCCCTCACACATACACAAAGAAACCTGACTTTGCGCCAGAGAGGGCGCGTCATTCATCCCATCGCCTACCATCGCAATCATTTCTCCCCGTGCTAAAGCCCCTTGGATATGGGTCAATTTCTGCTCTGGGCTTAGGGGGGCATGGCAGGCAATGCCCAAGTTCTGGGCAATGCGATGCACCTGCACGCTAGAATCCCCACTTAAAATCTCTATTTCTAGCCCCATTTCTTGCAAGGCGCGCACACTCTGCACGCTGTCTGGCTTTAGGGGGGCGTGCAAGTTAAAGAGGGCTTTAATCTCTCCATCTTCGCTGTAGGCAAAGTGGCTTTCTTGAGATTGCTCCGCAATCTCTACTCCCTGCGCGCGTAAATACTCCACACTCCCCCCCAGTAAGATATGCCCGCCAATTTCCCCCCTCAATCCCCCTACCTCTTGGGTTAGAGAATCTAAGGGTGCGCTAGCTTGGGTGTTAAAGTTTTCTTGTGTCCACACACTCACTCCCTTAGAGACAGGGTGGGGGTTGTGCACGACTAGACTTAAGAGCCAATGAGGGTTGTAGTCCCTATAAACTTTATAATCTTGTACTTGGAGAGTGGGCATAGTGAGCGTGCCGGTTTTGTCCACAAAGAGTTTTTGCACTTTAGCCAGAGTTTCTAGGCTAGCGGCCTGTTTGCATAAAATCCCCTTCTTAAAAGCCTGATTAGTCGCTAAGACAAGAGCAATCGGGGTAGCTAGGGCAAAGGCGCATGGGCAGGCGATGATGAGCACACTCACACTAATCACTAGCGCGCGCTCCCACACCCCACCCAAGAATCCCCAGCCTAGCAAACTGACTAAAGTGATGAACAGCACGATTTGGGTGAAGCGGTGGGCAAGTTTGTCTGCCTGCATTTGGATTTGGGGCTTTTGGGTGAAACTCTTTTGGACCAAGCGCACCATTTGACTTAGAAAGGATTGCTTAAAAGGGGTGCGCACGCGGTAGACAAAACTCGCTCCTACATTGCTATAGCCCGAGAGCACGCTCTGCCCGGCGTGTAAGTCTAAGGGGGTGATCTCTCCATTGACAATTTGACTATTCACCTGTGCGTGTGCGCTCTCTAGCTCTCCATCTGAGGCGACACACTCCCCACTCAAAACCTCGATGCGATCCCCAATTTTTACCTCGGTCGGAGAAACTAGCACGCGCTCTACTCCCCCCTCTGTCTCGCGCAAGAGTAACACTTGGGAAGGCAGTGCGCCTTGCAAGCTATCTAGCAGGGTATTCGCCCGTATCTTGGCCTTGAGCTCTAAGAATTTAGAGATGAAAACTAAGGTGATGATCATGCTCACCGATTCAAAATAGGGTTCTTGGGCATGGAAAGTGGCATAAATCGAATAAAGATAGGTTGTGAGTGCGCCTAGACTCACGCTCAAATCCATGCCAAAAAAGCCGTTTTTGAGTCCGTAAAACGCCCCCTTTAAAAATGCCGCTCCCGTGATAAAGAGGGTTAGACTACTCAAAACCCACGAGGCGATATTGAGCTTAAAGCTCATGCTAGCGTCCATCCCCGAAAAATAACCCGCATAATTGGCAATGGCAATCCACATCACATTCATGGTAGAGAAAATGCCTACCACCAAAGCCACATAGTGGTGATAATGCGCTTTTTTGCCTCCGCTCTCGATTTTGGGATCAAAGACGCGCGCACGATACCCAATGGCCTCAATGGTACTCAATACTTTTGAGAGGGGGATATTCTGGGGGTCAAAGTCAATATAAGCCCTGTGTGTGGTGTAATTAACCTGCACCTTATTAACCCCTTCTTGTTTTAAAAGCACATGTTCGATGAGCCAAATACACGCCGCACAATGGATATTTTCTAAAATGAGCGCTACCTCTAGTCCCTCTTTGGTGGGGGTGCTAAAGGCCTCTAAGAATTGGGGAGTGTCATAGTGAGTAGAGATGGGGCTTTGTGGCTCTGAGATAGGCTGGAGGGTCTTATCTCCTAATTTATCATAGAAGTCCTCTAATTCTAAAGAATGCAGTAAAAAATACACGCTCTCACACCCCACACAGCAAAAATAGAGGTCCTGCTCGGGGGCTTTTTTGAGGGCGTGGGGGGGGTAGAGTAATTGACAATGCGCGCAGGGAATTTTATCCAAGTGTTGCCTTAATGCTGTAGGTCTGGGCATGGGCATAAATACTGGCCACCTCAGGAGTTACATCGCGCTGATCTTTGGAGTTATGCGTGATGAGTGGAGGTTGGACTTCTAGCAGGCTTTTAGAGCTCTTGCGCGCACAACAGAGTACAAGAGTGGCTTTTTTGTGTTTAAAGGGATGCACGAAGCGCATGCACACGGGGTTAAGTTTGGCGTTTTGCAGATGAAAAAGTAGAGTATCTGCTAAATTAGCATGGTAGCAGAGAATAAAATAACCATGGGGTTTTAGAAGGCTGTAAGCCTTGGCACACAGCGCGCTTAAGGGTAAAAAGCTTTGGTTGGTGGCGCGCGCAATTTGGGGGTTGGGGCTTTGGGGGCTGTTGAGGTGATAGTAGGGAGGATTGGAGAGAATGCAATCATAAGTTTCAAGGTTGGCATGTAAAAAATTATCACAGATCACGCGTGCATGGGAGACATGGATGCTATTTTGCTGGGCAAAAAAAGCCAGATTGGGATCGACCTCGATCAAATCTAGGGGGTTGCCCCATTCTCTAGCGCAGAGCAAACCCACCACCCCACAGCCCGCACCCACATCTAAGAGTTTAGCGCGTTTTTTGATAAAGGGGCGGGCGAAATGGGCTAAAAAGAGGCTGTCGCTATTGTAGGCATACCCCCCTAAGGGTTGGTAGAGCCGCAAGAGTGCCATGTGAGTAAGTCGTGATCTAAAATCTGGGCGTGTCGGGGGGTGAAGTGGGCCTGTGCGTGGTGGGGGATAGGGTGGTGGGGCTCTAGGGAAGCATTGGTGTGGGTTAAGAGCATATCAATGTGATCTTGCAGGCTGGCCAGCAAGTGCCACCCTCCCTCAATGATGTTAAAGCTGATATGCAGGGGTAAATCCTGCACGCGAGTGCATAGCTGGACTTCACGCCCGGGCACACTAAAAAGAGGTAGAGTGCGATCGATGATGGGGTTACGGCTCAAAATCGCTACATCGCAAAGGTGTTCTTGATAAAGTGGATCAGCGAAGCGGTGATCGAGCAGGGGGCGATCGGTGCGCGCGCTCTGCCCTGAGATAATAAGAGTTTGGGCGACTCCGCGTTGGTTGTGTGTGAAGGCTAGGCTTTTGTCCCCTGAAATCTTACCTTGATAATTTCCATCTAACCTTGTGGCAATCTTAAAGAGGTTGAACACCCCCTTAGTAGAGAGGCATTTAAAAGGGTAGAGCAAATCGTAGCAAGCGGGTAAGTCTAGCACCATGACTTCAATCCCTGCTTCTTGTAAGCGTTTTAGTCCACCCATCGCTTGGAGGTGTTGTTCGCGCGCACCCACAACCACGCGCTTAGGCTTGAGCGCGCATAGCAATGCTGCGCAGGGAGGGGTTTTGCCAAAGTGGTTGCAGGGTTCTAGGGTTACTAGAATGGTGCACCCTTCAAAGAGATCATTATGATTGTGGGCTAGAAAGTTGTAATTGGCTTTCTTGTCTAGGGGGTCGATGTCTTTAGGGAAGGGGGTGGGAGAAAGGGCATTAAAAGCTTCTCTTAGGGCGTGCACTTCGGCATGAGGGGTGTGGGCTTTGACATGGGTTTGCAGACTTAAAAGCTGGAAGTTTTGATCTAACACCATACACGCCACACTGGGATTAGGCAAGGCCAAAGTTTGTACCTCCCACGCCCTCTTTACGCAAGCATGCATTAAAAGAGAAAACAAGGCTCACCTTTAATGAAAAAAAGGCAGAGCTAAAAAGCTCTTGATCACCACGGCGTTAATGATATCCACAAAAAATGCCCCCACTAAGGGCACGACTAGGAAGGCGACATGGCTATGTCCATAGTGGGTGGTGATGGTTTGCATGTTCACCATGGCGGTTGGCGTTGCACCCAAGCCAAAGCCGCAGTGCCCGGCACTTAAGACCGCCGCATCGTAGTTTTTACCGCAAGCTCTAAAGGTAATAAAAATGCTATAAAGAATCATCACTACCACCTGCACACTCAAAATGATGATAATGGGCAAAGCTAAATGAGCGAGTTTGACTAAATCAATACTCATCAAGGCGTAGGCCAAAAAGAGATTCAAGCTCACATTCCCAATCACACTCACCTCGCGATCAAAAACCTTGTGGATTTTAAAATAAGAAAGCATATTGCGCAACACGACCCCCACAAACAAACACCACACAAAGGTGGGTAAAGTAACTCCGCCCACCTTAACATGCGCCATTTTAGAGATCAAAGTGCCCACCAATAGGGCAATACTCACTAGGGCCAGACTCTCTACAAAACTGCTCGCGGTGATGAGGCGCTCTTTTTTAGGAGTTTCAAAAGCACTGGGAGGTTCTTGTTCCATGCGTTCTTTGTCTTGCTGACTGGGTTCTAACTTGTATTTCTTGATGAGATAGCGCGCTACAGGTCCCCCAATGAGCCCCCCACTCACCAGGCCAAAGGTCGCGCAGGTGATGGACACTTCTAAGCTTTCTGCAAAATTATAGGGGGTTTTAACAAAAACATCTGACCATGCCGCGCTAGTGCCATGCCCTCCAATCAAGGAGATCGAACCTCCTAAAAGCCCCATCAAAGGATTAGCCCCAATCAGACTAGCAATCCCTACCCCTACGGCATTTTGAATCACCACAAACACCCCCACCACTGCTACAAAAATGCCCAACATTTTTCCCCCTTTTTTCAAGGAAGCAAAATCCGCACTCAATCCAATGGTGATAAAGAAAATGAGCATCAAGGGGGTTTTCAGCCCCGAATCGAGGACTAACTTAAAATCGTAAAATTTATGAGCAATCATGATCGCCAGGGCCACCAACACCCCTCCCACCACGGGCTCGGGGATGTCATAATCGCGCAAGAACTTAACTTTGGAGATGATCCAACGCCCTAACAACAACACCCCCACCATGCACACTAAAGTCCCGTAAATATCAAGAGTGATCGTTTGCATCAGCAACCCCGTTTAATTGAAGCGTTAAAATATTTAGCCTATAATAGCATATATCATCGTGTTATTATAAAAGGGAAGAGATGTCCGTTGTCTTGCAAATTGGGGCTGGGGGAGTTGGTAACGTAGTTGCCCATAAGCTGTGCCAAAACCGCCAAGTTTTTAGCCAAGTGGTGTTGGCTAGCCGCACTCTCTCCAAGTGTCAACAGATCGCTAAGGATGTCAAGGCGAGAAATTTTGGCGAGGTGGTTTGTGAGCAGGTCAATGCGGATAATGTGCCAGAATTAATAGCCCTTATAGAAAAATACCGCCCTAAAGTGGTGATCAATGTCGCTCTACCTTATCAGGATTTAGCGATTATGCAGGCTTGCTTGGAAACCAAAACCAATTACCTGGACACTGCCAACTACGAGCACCCTGATGTGGCTAAATTTGAGTATAAGGAACAATGGGCTTTTGATAAGGCCTACAAGGAAGCCCAGATTTTTGGTTTACTGGGGAGTGGCTTTGATCCGGGAGTTACCAATGTCTTTTGCGCCTACGCTCAAAAACACCATTTTGACGAGATTTATAACATCGATATTTTAGACTGCAATGCGGGCAACCATCCCTATCCCTTTGCGACCAATTTTAACCCTGAAATCAATTTAAGAGAGGTAAGTGCGCTGGGGCGTTACTACGAAAATGGCGCATGGGTGGAAACCAAACCTCTGGAAATCAAGCAAACATGGGCATATCCAGGGATTGGCGAGCGCGATTCTTACCTGCTCTACCATGAAGAATTGGAGTCCTTGGTCAAGCACATCAAGGGTCTGAAACGGATTCGTTTCTTCATGACCTTTTCAGAGAATTACTTAAATCATATGCGTTGTTTGGCCAACGTGGGTATGCTCAATATCGACCCCGTGGAGGTACCCACAGCACAGGGAGGACGCGCCCAGGTCGTGCCTATTCAGGTACTAAAACAACTTTTGCCCGATCCAGCCAGTCTTGCGGGCAAGACGACGGGTAAAACCAATATTGGTTGCTACATCCATGGTAGCCAAAATAAGCAGGAGAAAAAACTCTACATTTACAATGTCTGTGACCATCAAAAGTGTTATGAAGAAGTGGGTTCGCAAGCCATTAGCTACACCACTGGTGTGCCTGCTGTGGTGGGGGCCATGATGATTTGCAAAGGCATTTGGGGAGGAGCGAATTCTAAGGGAGTGTTCAATCTGGAACAGCTCGATCCCGATCCCTTTTTAGAAGAACTCACTAAACAAGGTTTGAGTTACGAAGTGATCGTGCGCTAAAACCCTTAACTTTAGCTATGCGTGGTGTATTGGGCCGTTGTTTAGGTTAAATCTCTCAAAAGCTGGGCGAGCTCTTGGATTTTGGCGTAGCTCTTTTTGCCTGGGGCTCTTTCTGCCCCGGAATTGATGTCCAAGCCCAGCGCGCCCGCACTCAGAGCGGCTTTAAGATTGTGCACTCCAATTCCTCCTGCTAACATGAAGGGTTCTTGACACGCGCTTAAGAGTTCCCACGCAAAGCTCACTCCATTGCCCCCTGCTTGTGCCCCTTTGCTATCAAATAGGATAAGGTCCGCACCATTATTCTCCCAATTCTCTAGCGTGCACGCCTGCGGATCAACACTTCTCACTTGCCAAATAGCGCAATCTAAAAAGCGCCTGAGTGCGCCAATCTGCTCTACACTATAATTGCCATGGAGCTGGAGCGCGCTTAGGCGTAAGCGTTGCGTGATATGGATGATGCTAGCAATGTCTTGGTCTACAAAAACCCCTACAAATTTAAGTCCAGGCACTTTGCGCACTAATCTAAGGGCTTTTTGAGATGTGATATAGCGGGGTGAATTTGGGTAAAAGATCAAACCTCCATAAAGAAAATGGGCTTTATAGGCGCGTTTAGCATCTTTAAGTCGTGTGAGTCCGCAGAGTTTATGGGGACCATAGATGAGCTCTACGCATGCTTGGTGTAGATTAGATTGGCCCATTAATGCACTACCTATTAAGAAACCATGCACTTTGGGCGCGAGGGATTTCACTTGAGCATGCGTGTGTAAGCCTGATTCGCTCACCACCACATGCTCTTCAGGAATGAGCGCGCGTAAGGTGTGCGTGGTGTTTAAATCTACCTGTAAGGTGTGTAGATTGCGATTATTAATGCCAATGATCTGCGCGCCCAATCCTAATGCCCTGTACACTTCTTGGGCATTGCTCACTTCACACAGCACCGCCATATTTAAAGAGTGTGCTAGAGTGGCAAGTTTGTGGTATTGTGTGTCATCTAGGGCGCTAAGCATGAGTAAAATTGCGTCTGCCCCCATGTGCCTTGCTAATTTGACCTGGAATGGCGTAATAATAAAATCTTTACATAGGACAGGTTTGCAGGTGTGCTCAGACACAAAGCGCAAATTTTCATAGGAGCCTTTGAAATACGCCATGTCAGTGAGTACGGAAATGCAGGTGGCGAATTTATTATAGACTTTGACAATCTGCTTCAAATTAAAGTCTGCACGGATCAGTCCCTTAGAAGGCGAAGCTTTCTTGCACTCTAAAATAAAGCTAGTGCGCTTTTCTAAAAGGGCTTGTTTAAAATCTCGAAGACTAAGGGGCAAGTTGCTGGGCAAAGTGTAGATTTTTTCTAAAAGGGCGATCTCTTGGGGTTTATGCGCGAGAATATCTTGTAAATACTTAGACATGGCTGCTCTTAATGATGTGTTGCAGATGTGTATAAGCCTGTGCGCTCTTTAAATGCGCTAAGGTCATCTCAACCCCTTCTTTGAAATTTGTGACCTTGCCCGCTAGGTAGAGCACCCCTGCGCTATTGGCCGCAACGCTAGCTTGGTGTGCCTCAGAACCTCGTCCTTGTAAGAGGTCTAAGCAGGCGCGCGCGCTAGTTTCTATGCTTTCAGAGTGCAATTGTTCCAAAGTGTAGGAGGGTAAACCCAAATCTCTAGGATTTAGCCTATATTGTCGGATTTCTTGATCTTGTAATTCACAGACAAGAGTTTCTCCATGGAGAGCAATTTCATCCAAGCCCCTTCCGTGCACCACTAACGCGCGTGCTACGCCCAAGTCCAAAAGCACATCTGCCATGGGTAAACAGAATTTGGGATCGTAAACTCCTAGCAACTGGGCTTTGGGAGCTAGGGGGTTGATGAGTGGTCCAATGAGATTAAAGATGGTGCGGGTTTTGAGTTCTTTACGCACTGGAGCCACGCGGGCGAAGTGAGGATAGTAAAGAGGGGCAAATAGAAAGGTGAAGTTAGTGTGTTGCAAGCAAGCTAGAGCCTGCTTAAAGTCCATGTTGGTATTCACACCTAAGAATTCGAGTAAATCCGCACTCCCTCCAGCATGTGAGCTACTTTTATTGCCATGCTTGGCCATAGGAATGCCCATAGAAGCACACACTAATGCGCTAATAGTGCTCACATTGATGGTGTTAGCTCCATCACCTCCTGTGCCACAATTGTCATAACACAAAGGTGTGCTCTGCTGGGAATGTAGGCGTAGACAAAAGCGCACAGCGCTAGCGATCTCATGTACACTTTCTGGTTTCATTTTGAGTGCGATGAGAGCTGCCCCCATCTTCACTGCGCTTAAACTCCCCTGCGTTATCGCCTCAAAGAGTCTCACAATCTGCGCCTCTGTCAGACTTTTTTTATCATAAAGCTGGGTCAAAATATCTTCTAAAGTTGTGTCCAGGATTGTAGACCTCCCGTGGCTAGATTAGAAAATCTCCATGTCTTAGAAGACCAACTAGGTGTAATACACACGAGGCAGGCGCTTGGTGAGCATGGTGATGGCTTCATAATTGATAATCCCCAAGATTTTAGCAATATCTCCCGCACCCATGGCTCCACTCAGCGGATCCCCCAGGAGCACCACTTCATCTCCCTCTTGCGCACGCATGGAATCGAGTTTGATAAAACATTGATCCATACATACTCCCCCAATGACAGGTACTTTTTGTCCATGTAAGAGCCCCCAAGCTTTATTGCCTAAGATTTTGGAAAATCCATCTCCATAGCCCAAAGGCAAGACACCTACGCGCGTCTTCTTGATGCAATAATAATCTTCCCCATAACCTACCAATCTTCCCGCAGGAATGCTCTTCAAAGAAACAATGTGCGCTTTGAGCGTGAGCACATGGCGCAAAGCCAAATGGCGTTGTTGCAGGGCATGCTCTGTGTAAATAGAGGGATGCAGGCCATAGAGTGCTAAACCAATGCGTACCAAGTTCATACCAAAAGAGGGTAGGCAGATAGCAGCTGCACTATTGGCCATGTGCTTATACTTAAATTCTAGTCCCACGCGCTCAAGATGGGCTAGAAAGTCTACAAAGCGTACAGCCTGCTGCTGGGCGTAATTATGATAGAGCGCATCGGCATTGCTATGGTGCGTGAAAATACCCTCCACTTCTAAGCCCTCAAGTTGTGCGATCTTAGCGATGATGCGCGCATTCTTAGGGGTTGGAAAATAACCCAAACGACTCATGCCTGTGTCGACCTTGATATGAACCTTGAGTTTGCGCCCTAATTTGAGCGCCATATCAGAGAAATGACACGCTTGTTTCTGAGAAAACAAGGTCTGGGTGATATTAGCCTTAATCAGGCTCTCTGCCATGTGATCGGGAGTGAAGCCCAATATCAGAATGGGGATTGTTTTAAATTCCTGGCGTATCTCGAGCGCTTCATCTAAAGTGGCCACCCCCAAATAAGCTGCCCCCTGCTCAATGAATACACGGCTAACCTCCAGCGCGCCGCATCCATAAGCATTGGCCTTGACTACCGCCATGATTTCCATTTGGGGACCAAGAAGAGTGCGCATCACTTGAAAATTATGCGCCAAAGCTTGAGTATTAATCTCTACATAACTAGCGCGCGTGGGAAGCATAGAATTCTCGTGGCATGGGTAAAGACAATTTCCAAACCCATTTTGAAGCGATCTTTATAATGCAATCAAGGGCGTTCATTCTCTAAAAAAGGCAGAAAAGAGCATGATATCTGCGCTCTTTTCATTACACCCACACGCAATGAGCTCGGCGATGATTTTCCCCACCGCAGGTCCAAAAGTGATTCCAAGCCAACCCAATCCTGTGGCATGCACTAGATTTTGATAGCGAGAATCATAGCCCAAATAGGGGATATCATTGGGTGTTAAGGGCCTAAACCCGCTCCATTCTTGGACATTTTGCATGTCAAAGGGGCGTGTAAAGGTTGCAAAATTTTTCTGAATATTTTCAATTTGAGCGCGGACAATCCCTGGATCACTCGTGTTGAGTTCGAGCTTGGAGGTGATACGCACACTATTACGGCGTGGAGTCATGGCCAAGAAAATATCTGCAAAAAGAGAGGAAGTTTTGGGTTTGAGCTCTTCGGGCATTTCAAAAGTGAGGCTATAGCCCTTTGCACCCATCATTAAAAAATCATTATGGGTTTTTTTGAGCAAATAAGAGTTAGCCCCTGTGGCTAAAATGATAGTTTGTGCTTCGAACTTCTCGCGATTGGTGATCACGCCACTGATTTTCTGAGCGCCAAATTCAAAGTCGAGGACTTCCTCATTGTAGTAGAATTCTACACCCACACTCTTGAGATAGCTCTGTAAACTCTCCATCACTTCTTTAGCATCTACATGGGCATTTTCTTTGAGCAGCACACTCCCGCAAATATTCTCCTCTTTAGCAATGGGCATGTACTCCAGTGTTGCTTTGGGATCAAAAATCTCATAAGTGTGAGAGGGATAATGCGCGCAGGCCTTGAGTTTTTTCTCAAAATTTTCTTTGAGGGTGTAGATCATCAAAAGACCGTCTTCTTTAAACCAAAAATCCATGCCCCTATCTAACATTTCATGGTAGATTTCCAGGCTCATCCAGCCATAGCGTTCAAAAAGGGCTAAAGTGCGCTTGAGAGATTTGGCGTTAGCACTTCTAATAAATTTCCAGAGCCACTTGTAGAGTTGGAAATTGAACCCCCAGTGGATATTTAGGGGAGCCTGTCCCTTGAGCATGAGTTTTAGGGTATCACACACCACACCTGGGCTTGCAAGTGGGGCTTTTTTAAAGGCTGAAACGAGGCCAGCATTACCAAAAGAGGTTCCATTACTCCCGTCATTTTGTTCAATGAGCGTAACTTTCCTGCCTGCATGGTGTAAAGCGTAAGCACAACTCAAACCCACAATGCCCCCACCAATGATCAAAATATCCTTTTGCATGCCTTAAGCCTGTGCGATTGCCTCAATTTCCACGAGGCCATCTTTAGGGAGTTTAGCAACTTGGTAGGTGGCGCGCGCCGGGTAAGGCTGTGTGAAATAACTTCCATAAATTTCATTCACCGCGGCAAAGTCCTCGAGGTTTTTCAACAGAATGGTCGTCTTGACCACTGCATTAAAATCTAAACCTGCCTCTTTGAGAATAGCACGCATGTTTTCCATGGCTTGCTTTGTCTGATTTTGAATGCCCTCACGCAATTCTCCGCTTTGAGGATCAATGCCCAACTGCCCTGAAACAAAGAGCAGACCCGTGCTCTTAATGGCTTGCGAATAAGGACCAATAGCTTTGGGGGCGTGATCTGTGTGCACTTGTTGCTTTGCTGATGACATCATAACTCCTTTTTCAAGATTTAAACTATTTGATCTCCACATGCACGGGTTTAGCGATGTTGTGGCTCACTTCTTCCAATTTAGTATCTGCTTGCTCTCTGGTAGGGTAAGGGCCAATCAAGTAACGCTTTTGCCCGTTGAGCTCTTGAATCTGATGGGGATACTTGACAAAGGCCTCCATGAATTTTGGATTAGGAGTCTTGCTAAAAACACCTACCTGTAGGTAAAACCCTTTGGGAATAGTGGGTTTTTGCGGTTTCGTCGTATTCTCTTTTTCTCCCTTGACATGATCAAAGGCGACTTCTTCCATTTTCTTGGGCTGAGGAGTAGGAGGTGCACTCTTGCTAGGTTCGCTCTTGGGGGACACCTTAGTTGGTTCTGCCTTAGCTACTTTAGGCGCTTCTTTAGGTTTTTCTGGAGCTTTTTCTGCCACAGCTTTTTTAGGTTCAGGTTTGGGTGCAGGCTTTTTCTCTGGAGTTTTTTGAGCTACCTTTTCGTGCTTCTCCCTTTCGTGTTTTTCATGCTTGGATTTGGCGGCATGTTCTTTGTGTTTCTCTGAGGACTTCTTCTCATTGGGTTTGGGTTCTGGTTTAGACACGGGGGTGGGTGGTGGCGGAGGGGCCACAGGTTTGTCCAAAGGACTTGTAGGGAGGACAATAGAGGGTTCTGGGACCTTTTGTGCCTGCTTAGCCTGGATATCCTTGACAATTTGATCGAATTTATCTTCTTCTTTTTTAGCATTAGTAGAAGGCTCTAAGGTTAGGTTCTCAAAATTATTGCTGTTAAAGGTGTTGTCATGGAGATTGCCCACTTTTTGCAAGTGTTCTTCATGGGGCATAGATGCACTTTTGAGAGGTTCACGCGTGCTTTTATAAAAAACCACCAACACCACTCCCAAAACAATGAGTCCTATCGCAGCAATGAGCAAGATTTTCTTGAGCTTTGAACCCTTGGCTTCATGTTCGTTCAACGCCTCATCAAGCCTTTTATTGAGGTCTTTACTAAAATCTGAATTATCCATTAAATCGTCCTTTTTTAGGTATTAAACCCATTACATATGCTTTGCCCAGCTTGCCCCCCTCTCTTTAGCAAAGACTGCATAGGGCAGAATTAGAATATTGAAATCTGGCGGAAGATCCCCATTAGGAAAAATACGCCATTCGTTGGGCAAATTTTGGGCAAGCTTCATAGAAAGAGTTTTAGCCAATCTGCAACCTTCTCCTAGTTCTGTATGTCCCTTGTGTATGTAAAGATGTAAATGTCCGGGGGTTTTGCTCTCGTAGGCTGTAAAATTGATGAATCCTTCTTCACGCAGAAGGAGTTGGGCTTTATGATAAAAGCGATCCGGACTACGGCCATTGTAGTCTAAGACAATATTTTCTACCTTGTTGTTGGGTAAAATCAAGTTATGGGCAATGGTGATCTCTTTGCGCCAATGTTTTTGAATGAGCATAGATGTCAGAGTGGCGTTGATCTTTTCAAATTTGTCGTAAAAGCAGCGCCCTAAATAGGTCACGCGTCTTCCCAAGCCGACTTGCTGCGTGTAGTAGTGATCTGTTTGCAGTTTGATGAGGCTCAAATCCATCTCTACCATGCCACTCCTTTAGAAAATTGGCACATCATAAGTTTTGAATTGTTTAGAAAATGCCACGACCTCCCCTCTAGTGCGGGCATGGAAATCGCGATCGTGGATATTATTGAGCACTTCTACAATCTTATTCCCTATAAAGGTGAAATCTGCCTCTTGCATGCCTCGACTGGTAAGTGCGGCCGAACCCAATCGGAGCCCACTTGTCAGAACAGGACTTCTGGTATCTCCAGGCACACTATTTTTGTTCGTAGTGATGCCTGCGCTATCTAGGGCGAGCTGGGCGTCTTTTCCGCTAAAATCCTTAAGTCGGATCACCAATAAGTGGTTATCACTGCCTCCACTAAGCAATTCAAACCCATGTTCTAAGAGCACTTGAGCCAATGCCTGCACATTGCGCTTAACTTGCACCGCATAGGTCTTCCATTCAGGCTTGAGGTTTTCCAAAAACCCCACAGCTTTGGCCGCGATCACATGCATTAAGGGACCACCCTGCATGCCGGGAAATAGGGCACGATCGATCTTGGAAGCGAGCTGGGCATCATTGCTCAAAATCATCCCCCCTCTGGGGCCTCGCAGCGTTTTATGTGTGGTGGTTGTAACGACATGGCAGTGGGGGAAGGGGTGGGGATGTTCCTCAGCCACCACCAATCCGGCGATATGCGCCACATCTCCCATTAAGAGTGCACCCACTTCATCGGCAATCTCTCTGAAGTATTTGAAATTCACTTCTCTAGGATAGGCAGAATACCCACATACAATCAGCTGAGGGCGCACCACTTTTGCAATGCGCAACACCTCCTCATAGTCGATCCACCCCTCCGCATTTAGACCATAGTGAAAGCCCTGAAAATGCTTCCCCGTCAAGCTCACGGGAGAGGCATGGGTTAAATGCCCTCCGCTGTTGAGCTCCATGCTTAAAATGCGATCATGAGGTTTGAGCAAGGCGTGGTAGACTACCATATTGGCCTGAGAGCCCGCGTGGGGTTGCACATTGGCAAATTGGCATTTAAAGAGCTTTTTAGCACGCTCTATGGCCAATTCTTCAATGCGATCCACCACTTCACAGCCTCCATAGTAGCGTTTAGAAGGATAACCTTCAGCATATTTATTGGTAAGAACGCTCCCCATCGCCTCCATCACACTCTCAAAAGTGTAATTCTCGCTGGCGATCATCTCCAAATGATCCGTTTGGCGTTGCAACTCCTCGCAGATGAGATCGAAGAGTTGCGCGTCGTGGGCCTGTAAATGAAAAACTCTGGACATTCTATTCACTTTGATTGGATTTTAAAGGTTTCATGGCAGGAAAGAAGATGACATCCTTAATACTCCTGGCATTGGTGAGCAGCATTACCAAACGATCGATTCCAATCCCCTCCCCAGCTGTGGGAGGCATGCCATGCCCTAATGCCCACACATAATCACTATCCATAAACTGCGCCTCCTCATCTCCATGCTCTTTGGCCTTAGCCTGTTCCTCAAAACGCTGGTATTGATCCAGGGGATCGTTGAGTTCACTAAAACCATTAGCAATCTCTTTACCTGCGATGAAGAGTTCAAAGCGATCGGCGATGTGAGGGTGCGTATCGCTGCGGCGTGCCAAGGGGCTGATTTCAATGGGATACTCAGTAATAAAAGTAGGGTTAATTAACCGAGATTCTACGCATAGATCAAAGGCCTCGGCCAAGAGTTTACCATGTGTGATGAGCCCCTCGAGCTTGACCCCTTGTTGTTCCAAGAAAGCTTGGAGTGCTGCGCTATCCTCAACTACACCAGTCTCTAAACCCCCAATTTCCATCAAGGCCTGCTTAAAGCGCACGACTCTGATCGCATTAAAATCAATGGTATGCTCTTGATAGGGGATTTGACTGGGTAAGTTTAAGGCTTGCAAGAGTTCCTTAAAGAGTTCTTGAGTAAGTGCGATCAAGTCCTCATAGGTCTTATAAGCCCAGTAAAACTCTAGCATTGTAAACTCGGGGTTGTGGGAGTGATCCATGCCCTCATTTCTAAAATTGCGGTTGATTTCAAAGACCGCCTCAAAACCCCCTACCACCAAGCGTTTTAGATACAACTCAGGAGCAATGCGTAGATAACGCTCCACTTCTAGGGCATTGTGGTAGGTTACAAAAGGGCGCGCATTAGCTCCTCCGGCAATAGGGTGCATCATGGGGGTTTCGACTTCCAAAAACCCTCGTTTTTCAAAGAAGTGACGGATAGTAGCCACAATCTGACTACGGGTTTTAAACACCTCTTTAACATCTGGGTTGGCGATGAGGTCTACATAGCGTTGGCGGTAGCGTAACTCAATGTCACTCAAGCCATGAAACTTCTCGGGCAAAGGCACGATAGCTTTAGTCAGCACTTTGTAGGAGAGTGCATGTAAACTGAGCTCCTTGGTTTTGGTTACAAAGGGATAGCCAACTACATTGAGGATATCCCCCACTTCTACACATTTTTTAAAAATATCAAAAGCGTCTTTCCCCAGATCGTTTTGAGAGAGATAGACCTGCAGGAGTGCACTTTGATCCTCGATTTTGATAAAACACGCCTTACCCATCAGGCGTACAAACTTGACACGCCCCACCAAGGCATGTGTGCTCTTGGTATCTTTTTGTCCCTCCCCCAATGCGCTAAAGCTCTGCAAAAATTGCGCGTTATTCAAAGAACGGGTTACGCGGTTTTCATAAGGATTAAGGGCATGTGCGCGCAGCTGGTCTGCTTTCTGAAGACGCTGCTGGATATAGGCATTTTCAAACATGTGGCTCACTCACTTGGGCTGTGTGGAATCTCTGGATGATTTGCTTTCATGTCTTGTGTTCTACTCTGGATGACTTTCCCCAATTCTTGAATTTCTGGACGCTGCATGACATAGGAGGCAATCTCTTGCATGGTAGGGTAGAGTTGGCTGTGAGCACGCAAGTAGGTATCCATAGATTTCATAAAGCTAAAACGGGACGCGCCATGTAACAAAAACGCAAAAACTAAATACATCTTAGCGCAGGCAAAGAGAAATCCCAAGACTTTATCAATAGCACCCAAATTGCTGAAACTCACTGCTTTGCTCACCACAACCCCTACCATCAAGAACAAAATCCACACACCCGCAAGCACTAAAGTGAAGCCAATCAAACTTTCCACAGAGGGGCTATGGAAATCGTGCACACGAGCAGAAAACCACGCCCCCACATCAGAAGCGAGCCTAGAACCCAAATACACACCACATACAATTCCTAAAATGCCCGCCACCTCATCGATGAACCCATTGTAAAACCCGCGAATTCCCACAACGAGAATAACAGCCACTAAGATCAAATCAATGTAGTCCATCCGTGCACATTTCCAAGTGAATTTAAGACAATCTATCCTAGAATTATAAACTCTGTAAGCTTAAAAATTATAGACATATTGGAATACACAAGGAGCATGGTTGCCGTCGCTAGAGATTAGGGATTCTGCGTGGGGCTGGCTCATATCGCGCACACATTGGGGACTAGCCCTCCTTTTTCTAGCACCTTTGTATGTGGGCTCCATGCTCGTGAAACACCCATTGTTGCTTATCAGTATAGAGAGTTTACTCGCTCCTCTAAGTATGCTTGCCTGCCTGCAGGTTGAGAAAAATAGAGCCTTTGGTTTTGGATTTTTAGTGGGTTTAGGGCTTTTTATTGGTGCGCGCTCAGTTTTCGCTACAGTGATTATGTCTTTTTGATCCCATTGATGATGATTCTGATTGCGCTATGCTATGGGGGAATTTTCTATCTGCTATGTTGGCGCTCTTCCCTGATTTATCGTGTTTGCGCCCTATGGTTAGCCAGTTATATCCACCCCTTTGGCTTTGATTGGTTTGTGCCCGAGTCTTTCTTTGCTTATTCAGTTTTTAGAGTCGACAAACTGAGTTTTTTATGCATCCTCATTGCCATTGCCTTGCTCAGACCTCATGAGAGCGAACGCTTTTTATTTTTTAAAACCTCCACTCATGTCTATCTCAAGCTCCTAGCTTGTTCCCTATTGGCTTTGAGTATTGATTGGCGCGCCTCTAGTTTGCCCACCAATGCTTTTGATCAGATCAAAATCGCCACTACCCACACCGATCAAAATCTCAAGTGGCAACACGATCACCTACAAGACATTGTCAAGCATAATTTGGCTCTCATTCACGAGGCAATTGCCCAACACAAACAAGTGGTTATTCTCCCAGAAACCGCCTTTCCCTTTGTGCTTAACACCAGCCCACTCATCTCCACATTGCTAGAATTGAGTGCCCACATCACCATTATCACCGGTGCGCTCTATCAAGAGCACAACACCCTCTACAACTCCACCTATGTATTTGATCGCAATACATACCAATACGCGCACAAGGTG
This sequence comes from Helicobacter salomonis, assembly GCF_900197775.1. Taxonomy (NCBI): domain Bacteria; kingdom Pseudomonadati; phylum Campylobacterota; class Epsilonproteobacteria; order Campylobacterales; family Helicobacteraceae; genus Helicobacter; species Helicobacter salomonis. Next base: position 38,134 of record NZ_FZMA01000007.1, on the reverse strand, counting down.
ATCTTAGCTCCTTTTGGGGAAACCATGCCTCTGCCCAAAGCCCTAGCAGACTACTTTGAAAACCTCTTCTTTGGACCTGCTTCTTTAAAGCTAGGGAGTGGAGACTCTTTTAGAGACTTTGATATGCAAGGTTTTAAGTTCCGCCCTCTTGTGTGCTACGAAGGCACTTCTGCGCTTGCCTACCCACATAGCCCAGATACCTTTGTCATCCTCAGCAACAATGCTTGGTTTGTGCCTAGTATTGAGCCTTTCTTGCAAAGAATGTTGCTCAAATATTATGCACGCCGTTTTTACAAGAGCATTATCCACAGCACTAACTTCTCCCCCTCTTACATCCTCGCACCCACCTTACGGGGTGATCAAAATAAGGGGATTTAGATGTTACAAGCCACTCACATTGGCCATCGTTTCGAACATTGGCTCTACAGGGATTTACAATTGCATGTGCGATCTCAGGAATCCATCGCCCTTTTGGGAGTAAGTGGGAGTGGAAAATCCAGCTTACTCAACCATTTTTCTACCATGTTAAAACCCCTGGAGGGAGTTGTGCGCCTGCTCGATCACGAGGATATCTATGCCCTGCCCATGAAAACTCTACTACACATCCGCCGCTACCAAATCGGCATTATCTTTCAGGCACACTACTTGTTTAAAGGCTTCAATGCGCTAGAAAATCTGCAAGTGGCCTCTGTACTCAGTCAACAACCTCTCGACACCGCACTCTTAGAAACTCTAGGCATCGCGCATGTCCTATCTCAAAATGTGGGAGAACTGAGTGGTGGGCAACAACAACGACTCTCTATTGCTCGTATTCTCACAAAGAAGCCAAAAATTATTTTTGCAGATGAGCCTACGGGCAATTTAGACAACGCCACGGCAATAGCGGTAATGCAAGTCATGCATAACTATACCTATGTCCAAAAAGGCGCGCTTATTCTAGCTACCCATGATGAAAAAATGGCGCGCGACTGCACGCGCGTCTATTTACTTGAACAACAACAACTCAGATTACTTTAACTTCGACTCACTCTGCGGGCACAGCGTGGAGAGCCTTATGACATAGGGGGTGGCATGTTTCGTCTAAATCTTCGGGTGTCATACACCTAATAGCATTGACCAATTCAATTGCCGGGCGCACACTCTCAATACCTATCCCCTCTCCATCTAAAATTTGCTTATAACTTTGCGTGTGCAAGTCGTCAAAACCCTCGCTAAAATCAACCTCATTGCCCTCTAAAACCAGAGAACGATACGCGCTATCGCGGTGCACTCCCAAATGCTCGGGATTGATGGAGAGAAACCATGAGATTTTAGCATGCTCTAAGGTCAAAAACCCCCCAACACAATCATTTTGATGTACATGCACCACATTGTCCACTACCCCTCCAAAAATATCTAGCAACATGTCAAAGAAGTGGATACCCACATTGCTGGCTAGACCCCCGCTCTTATCTTCATCGCCTTTCCAGGAATTTAAATACCACTTCCCGCGCAAAATTAAATATGTCAGAGAAACTTCATAAACCTTATCTGGTTCTTTGAGCAATTCCGCTTGTACATTCTCTTTAAGTTGGATGAGATTAGGGTGTAAGCGTAGTTGCAAGATATTGAAAACTCGCCTGTTGTATTTTTTTTCTAAAGCGTTGATCTCATCAATTTCACCAGGGTCTAAAACAAGGGGTTTTTCGCAAATAGCATGAATGCCATGGGAGAGCGCAAATTTGATATGCTCGAAATGTAAGTAATTAGGGCTGCAGATGACCATGTAGTCTAGGCATTTTTCCTGCGCCTCGCAATCCTGCAAATATAAATGCAAATCCTCCAGGTTGCTAAAAAATTCACAATCTAATTCGTATTGATCCAAAACTCGCACGCTATCATGGATATCCATAGCGCAGTCGAGTATATGCCCTAATTCCTGAATTGCCTGCAGGTGTTTGGGAGCGATAAACCCTCCCACTCCAATGATACCAAAGCGCATGCTTATTCCTTAAAAAAAGATTGCTGCGCATGGTAGCAAAATAAGTTAAAAGGAATTGGCACCCTTGGTTACCAGCCACGCCGTAAAACCCCTAGCTTTAGCTATGGGGATAGTTGGCTAGCACCAACATAGCTGTGCTAATATTTGTGCAATCAAGGGGTAATACCCTTGGGGTTGGGGCATCAACCTTTGGAATAGGGAGTGTAAGACTCCAAACGGAGCTGTCCTGCTTGAAGCCGCGATCTCCACTAAAGCTAGAATCCCCTAACTTTAGTTATGGGAGAGTATGTCAAAAATGTAACTTTGCGCACTTCCTGCGCTAGATACGAATGTATAGGGATATTGTACATAATTTTAACGGTGCTCATCTCACCTGCTTAAGACGGGTGAAATTTCTGTCAAAAACAATTGAACCTGTCACGTCAGCGTTCAAGTTTTCCAGGTGTTTTTAGGCTATAATCGGAGTTTTGATTATCCTTCTAAGGTTGAAGTGTGCAAGTGATCTGCCCTCGTGCGTTGAGCCCCTATCTTTTTTATGTCCAGATCACTGATCGCATATCTAAAGTGGCAATTCTCATGCACTCTATTCCAACCTGTTTCAAAGTTTTGATGTGCGTGCAGTACACTAACCAACGGTGGAATTTGCCTAGCAATGTGTGAACTCTACACGGTCTTACCGCCTCACTATCTAAAACTTTCCATTTGGCACGCTTTCTTAAGGCGGATTTAAAACGGCTCGGGCACGCGTTTAAATCATGGTTTTGTTTTTAAGAAAGGTTATTCACTTATGGAAGAAGGAACACAGACGCACTTAAAGCGCGACATTAAATTACGGCAAGTATTGATGATCGCCTTAGGAGGGACAATAGGGACGGGTTTATTTGTGGGCACGGGGGGCAATATTGCCAGTGCGGGACCTCTGGGCACTCTGCTAGCTTACATTGCAGGTGGAGTGATTGTGTATTCTATTATCCTCTCTTTGGGGGAATTGGCTAGCGTTTATCCTAGCACGGGGAGTTTTGGGGACTACGCCACGCGCTTTATTGGTCCAGCAACAGGTTACATGGTGTTTTGGATGTATTGGGTGGGCTGGATTGTTACCGTGGCAGTGGAATACTTTGCTGTGGGTGTGCTGATGCAGCGCTGGTTTCCCGGTGTACCCGTGCATTACTGGGTGGTAGCTTGTATTGTGCTTATCTTTATACTCAACGCGTTTTCGGTAAAAATCTTTGCCGAGGGGGAATTTTTCTTAGCCTCTGTAAAAGTGTTTGCGGTGTTTATTTTCATTGTGCTGGGCGTGATCGGGATTATTTATCAAATCTATTTGCATGGCATAGGAAGTATTTTTGCCAATTTTTACATAGAACACTCCACCAAAGAACTCCAAGAGGGGTTATTTCCTAAGGGGATTCACGCGGTTTTTGGGGCGATTTTGGCAGTGATCTTTGCCTACACGGGCACAGAGATCGTGGGCGTGGCCGCTGGGGAAGCTAAAAACCCTAGCGTGGCAATGCCCAAAGCCATTAAAGCCACTTTGTGGCGCATTGTGTTTTTCTTTTTAGGCTCTGTGATCATTATCTCGGTCTTTTTACCCATGACAGATTCGAGCATCACCAAAAGTCCTTTTGTGAGTGCCCTAGAGCGCATTCCTTTGCCTTTTTTTGGCACGGGGATTCCTTACGCGGCAGATATTATGAATTTTGTCATCATCACCGCCATTCTGTCTACAGCCAACTCAGGGATTTACGCCTCTAGCCGTATGGTTTATGGTTTAGCTCAAAAAAAGATGTTCCCCCCCATCTTTGCTAAACTCAATAAGCAGGGCACACCCGTTTATGCGATGTATTTGTCCATGGCTTGTACCCTTTTGATCATGTTTGGCAATGATTATGTCCAAAATGGCCAGATCAAAAAGATGATAGAGGACCTCATCAACATCATTAGCTTTAGCGTGATCATTGTGTGGATCAGCGTGAGTGTGGCGCAATACAATTTTAGAAAGCAATTCGTAGCTTCAGGCAAATCCTTAGACGAACTCCCCTACCGCGCACCCTTTTTACCTTTGATTCAACTTGTGGGCATTAGTGGATCGATCATTGGGGTCATCGGGGCGTATATGGACCCTGAGCAGCGCGTTGGGGCGTATTTGACAATCGGGTATGCGATTCTATGCTATGTGGGCTATTATCTCACTAAGGACAAGTGGGGCTACCAGCACGAACAAGCGCTTTGATTTGCAAAATTTCGATACAATGCGACACTACTACATTATTCAGGCAAAGGAATTTTATGCGGTTGATAGCGGTGAGTGTAGCATTGGCAATGAGTCTATATGCGGCGGGGGGTGGGCATATTCAAATCCAAGACATGCCAGAGGTTCAAAAACGTGTCGGGGCAGATAGCAGCCCTGATACCATCTATTCTTATAGTAATTCGGTGAAAGAGGCCACGAAGGCTGTCGTGAATATCTCCACTCAAAAAAAAATTAAAAGTAATTTCATGGGTGGGGGATTGTTCAACGATCCCTTTTTCCAGCAGTTCTTTGGCGATCTTTACAATTCTATCCCTAAGGATCGTGTGGAAAGGGCCTTGGGAAGTGGGGTGATCATCTCTGCAGATGGCTATATTGTTACCAACAACCATGTGATAGATGGAGCGGATAAGATCACCGTAACCTTACCAGGGAGCAATAAAGAATATGTGGCCACTTTAGTGGGAACGGATGCAGATGGGGATTTAGCCGTGATCAAGATCAACAAAACAGGTCTTCCCTCTATTAAATTTTCCAATAGTAGCGATATTCTAGTGGGCGATTTGGTCTTTGCGATTGGCAATCCCTTTGGGGTAGGTGAAACCGTAACCCAGGGGATCGTTTCTGCGCTCAATAAAAGCGGGATTGGGATTAACAATTACGAGAATTTTATCCAAACGGACGCGTCTATTAACCCGGGCAACTCAGGAGGCGCGCTTATTGATAGCCGCGGGGGGCTTGTGGGGATCAATACGGCTATTCTCTCACGCACGGGGGGTAACCATGGTGTAGGCTTTGCCATTCCCTCCAATACAGTTAAGAATACAGTCGTGCAACTCATCAAAACCGGCACCATTCACAGAGGTTATTTAGGGGTAGGGATTCAAGATGTCAGCAATGAGCTCGCCCCAAGCTACAATGGTAAAGAAGGAGCAGTGGTGATCAGCATTGAAAAAGATTCGCCGGCCAAAAAAGCGGGGTTAATGATTTGGGATTTAATCACAGAGGTCAATGGTAAGAAAATCAAAAACTCCGCACAGTTGCGCAACACCATCGGCTCTCTTACTCCCAACCAACGCATCACACTCAAGTACATGCGGGATAAAAAAGAATACACCACCACCCTTGTGTTGAGCGAGCGTAAAAATCCTAACAAAAAAGAAACCAGCACAGCCCATGAGGGAGCAAATGGACATCTTAGTGGCTTAAAGGTGCAAACGCTCACCCCCAATATGCGTAAGCAGATGCGTCTCCCCGAAGAAATCCAGGGGGTATTCGTCCAAGAGGTCAAGCCCAATTCTCAAGCGGAGGAACTGGGCTTTAAACACGGAGATATTATCAGTCAAATTGAAATGATCGCGGTGCACAATATTGAGGACTTCAACCGCGCCATGATCAAGTATAAAAACATCCCCAAACGCTTTTTAGTTTTTGATCCCAGTTTGGGGAGTTATAAACAGATTGTCGCCAAGTAAGGCTTTTTTGCGCCCTCTTAGGGGGTGCTTGTGTCCCTAGACCTGAGTGAACAAGCCCTGCAAGCGCGCTTTGCGCGTAATTTAAGTTTTTTCAGCGCGCACCTACCTCAACTCTATGCCCAACTCTTGCTCCCACCTACGCACTACAATTTACTTTGTAACACGCAAGATTTAAACATTATCCATTTGGAGAATGGCGCATTGTTTTTCCCCGTCGGTAAAATGTTAGATATTGCGCAGGATTGGGCGACACGGATTTTAGACAATCCCAAATGGCAGCTTGTCAGTCATAAAATTGCCTTAGAGGATTTAGATTTAAAAACTCTGCCCCTAACCCATCAAGCATGCCAAGAACTTTTGACTCTAGGCAATGATAAATGCTCTTCTGGTTTAGGTAAGAATTTTTACCCTCCCAGTGCACTCTTTGGTTTGGCAGGGGGTCTGTTTCTAGCGTTACTCTTAGAAGAAGGGGCGTTTTTTCATGCACTCTACATTTATGAGGAACACATCGACTTACTGCGTGTGAGCTGCTTTTTTGTGGACTATGCCCAGCTTTTTAAGGCGACCCCTCCTACAGCCTGCGTGCTCTTTTTAAAGCACATGCCTAATTCCTTATTGCAATTCATATTCCAAACTAAGAGAATTACCCACAGCCTTTTGCACTTAGAATTTAAACCCTATGAGAGTGAAGCGAGCACTCTAGCCCAACAACATTTTAATGCCCACAAAAAAAGCGCGCTAAGGGGGTGGGGGAGTTTTGAAGATGAGATGTTGGGCTTTAACAACACCTTGAAGAATTTGCAACAATCCCCCCTAGTACTCAACCCTCGCACCTGTAAGCCCTTTAGCGTGCCTATCTGTGTGGTAGGCAATGGCCCTAGTTTAGATAGCTTATTGGATTTTATTGATGATTATCAAGAACGCATGATTATCTTTAGCTGTGGCACGGCTCTAAAGCCCTTGAAAGCGCGCGGTATTAAGGTAGATTTTCAGATTGAAATCGAGCGCATTGATTACCTAGCAGATGTACTCCAAAACGCGCCCCTAGATCAAACCCCCTTGTTGTACGCCAATATGTGTAACCCGCGTGCGGTAAGTCTGGCCCAAGAGAGCTATATGTTCATGCGCGGGGGGAGTGCGAGCGGGTACATGCTAGGAGATTTAGTCCTAGAGTATAGCGCGCCCTTTGTGGGCAATGCGGGAGTGCGTTTGGCATGCCTCTTTAGCAAGACTCTAATTTTATGTGGGCTGGATTGTGGCTATATTGAAGGGCAAGCTAAACACGCACAGGGCTCTTTTTATGGGGTGGAGCGCGCACACATCCCTAGCGATACCCTCCAAGTGCGCCCCAACTTTGAACAGGGTAGTCGCGTCTTTGCCGATGGACTTTTTATTCTTTCTAAAGATCAAATGGGCGCGCTCTTTAAAAAATATGCCCCCTTAGTTTATAATCTCTCCCATGGAGCTTACATTGAGCATACACAACCTATGCGATCTAGCGCGCTTAAACTCCCCACTTGCGCCAAAGCCAAAGCCCTTAAACGCCTTAAAAAGGCCTTTGAACTCGCGCCTAAAGCCCCTACCTCTATGCAATTTAGCACCTTATTAACTCCTCTTAAAGAGGCGCTAAACTCCCCCATCACGACTAAAAGAGAACTTTATACTTTAGTAGATCGCCTGAGTGCACTTAGCGCGCGTCTGAGCGCACAACACCCTTTGGAGGGCATTTTATTAGAGGGCACACTCAGCCATTGCTGTATGCACATGCTCGCTAGCGCGCTCTCCCTCCCTCAAGCCCAGATTGCAAACTTTTATATGCATGCCAAAGAGACTATTTTAAAAACCCTAGAGAATATCAGCGCGCAAGTGGGCGAGCAAACCTAGCAGAGCGTCTTTATAGCTCTGTGCACATGCCTCATCTTTGCCCTCAAAGCGCGTTACAAGTGTGGGTGTGGTGTTGCTCGCGCGCACCAACCCAAAGCCGTGTTCAAAAATCGCGCGCACCCCATCAATGTTGATTACTTCTAACACGCGCGGAAAATTGGGGGGATAATTTCCTTTTTCCAAAGTTGCTTGCAGCTGCGCCACCAGCTTAAATTTCTCAGTTTCGGGCACGCTAATCTTTTCTTCAGGGGTTTTGTAAGAATAGGGCAGAGCACGCACGCGTTGTTCCAATTGCTCAGGGGTGTGGGTGAGAAAGAGTTCTAAGATACGCAAAGCGGCATAGATCGCATCGTCATAGCCAAAATAGCGATCGTTAAAAAAGAGATGTCCGCTCATCTCAGCAGCAAAGTGGGCGTTGGTTTCCTTGAGCTTGACTTTTAAATTACTATGCCCCGTCTTATACATCAATGCCTGTCCGATGCTATTAATGCTGTCATACATCACCTGCGAGCATTTCACCTCGCCAATCACGAAGGGTTTAAGCCCGCGCGCGTGCAAATCTTGGGCGAATAAAATTGCCAATTCATCACCTGCATAGGTGTGTGTGGGGGTTAAAAGCGCGATGCGATCAGCGTCCCCATCAAAAGCAAGCCCAATTTTTAAGCCCTTTGCTTGCATGTGGGCTTTCAAATCCTCTAAATTCTTGGCTTCGCTAGGATCGGGGTGGTGATTGGGGAAATGCCCATCGGGGTTAGCATAGAGGCTTTCAAATTTAATGCCTAGCCCACATAAAATGGGTTCTAAACCCAGCCCCCCTACTCCATTGCCAAAATCCAGCCCAAGGGTGTAGGGGAAGTTTTGCAAGTGGCTAAAGGCGGTAGCAAGGTAGTGTTGGTAAAAGCCGATTGCGTTGAGTTTTTTAGAGGTTAGATCGCTGGCTTGGTAGGGCAGGGGGTTATTAGCAATGTGCATGGCGAGCTCTTGGATCGCCTGCCCATAAAAAGGTTTTTGATCTAGGGTGATCTTAAAGCCATTGTACTCAGAAGGGTTGTGTGAGCCGGTAATCACAATGGAATTAACTACGCGCACGCCTTCTATGCTTTCAAAGGTGGCGAAGTAGGCCACAGGAGTAGGAATCATGCCTAAATCAAAGACTTCTACTCCACTATATGCCAAGCCATTACGTAAATGTGTAAAGAGCTCTTGAGCATGGGTGCGCGCATCATAGCCCACGCCCACGCGTTTATCTTGCATCAAATTCCCCAAATGCGCGCCGATGTTAAACACTACTTCGGGGGCAAGCTGGGTGGACACCACTCCCCTAATGTCGTATTCTCTGAAAATATCTGTTTGTAAGTCCATGCTAATCCTTAGGGTTTGAGTAAATTTAAGGCTTGGGTGCATAAGTCCTTCCAGCCTGAACTAACCTTAATAGCATCACAGGCTTCAAAGGCTTTTTGGGCTTGGGCGAGATTGTTTTGTTGCTTAAAAATAGTGCCTTGCATGTAAAGAATGCGTGCTTTGTCTTGTTCCTCGAGGGGTTTGGCTAACAGCGCCTCACTTTGTTTGAGCGCGTCTTCTAATTTGTTTTGACGCATGAGCGCGTTGATGAGCTGTTCTTGGGCATAGGGCATGAACGCGTTACTCTGGTGTTCTTGTTGCAGTGCAATGGCATTCTTAGCATAGAGTTCAAGAGTGGTGGGATTATTCGTAGTCTTTTCTTCATTTTGTAATAATAATCCATAGACTTCCAACATGCGCTCATCGTCTTTAAACCATTCTTGAAGCTTTGGAAATACTTTAAAGGCCTCTTGAGGGTTGTTGGTGTGCATATAATCTAAAAATACGGTGAAGGCAATGTCATAGTATTTTTTTTTCTTATTGAGAGTTACCAGAGTGAGCGCGTCTTTGGAAGCAAGCAGGGAATTTTGATAATTGCGCAAGGCGTAGAGATTCTTACCCTGACGATAGAGCCAATCTAGGCGATTTTCGGGGTTTTCTGGACTTTTTTCTAGGCCATTTTTTGCAAAAACCTCAGCCTTGTCGTAGAGTTTAGCGCGATAAAAACAATCAAAAGCTTCCAACTGCTCAGTTTGCTCGAACTGTTCTGGATTCAGTGGTATAACCTGAATGAGGTAAGAAACAGCACTTTGACAATCTCCTTCTTTCACCGCGTCTTTACCTAGATGCAATAATGCTTTTTGCATAGGTTCAGCACTCATGGGTAAATCTGGTGCCATGGCTAAAACTTGGCTATAGTAGTGTTCTTCCACCAACATTTGTGCTTTGTAATCCAAAGCTTTTTGATGCTCTCTGGAGCCTTTCGGATAATTTTCAAGAATGTGGTTATAACGGGCGAGTTTTTCCCCAAAGCCCCCGTGCATGAGAAAAAGTATCTCCTCATCGCGTTGTTTTACTGCAGTGATATGCCCTACATTGGTGAAATTGTCTAAATAATCTAAATTAGCCGTATGCGCTTCATTGGGCTGGTTATTCTTGGCATAGAGTAGACCCAACTCAAAGGCAGCCTTCTCCTTGATCACAGGATCGCCATCTTGATTAGCTAAGAGTTTAGCAATGTCAATAGCTGGAGCAAACAACGCATTGGCTTTAAGACTGGTCAACATGGCATAGGATTGAGGCATGTCTTGGAGGAAGAAACTTGGATTAGCCTGTTGAATTTTATTTAAAAGTGAAGTGGCATTGAGACCTTCACGATGCTCGAGCTCAAAAAGCGCCCAAGAAAAAGCGATCAGACTAGCACTTTCCTTATCCTTTGCTTGACTATAAGCCTTTTGAAAGCCGGCAAGTGCAGCACTACGATTACCCTCATTAGCATCCTGTTGTGCCAAACGCATTTGCGATAAAGGTGCATAGCGACTCTGCTGATATTCATTCAACACACGCTTAAATTGCTCGGTGGCCTGTCTAGCGTAGTTGATTTGCGTATAAGCAGTCCCCATTAAGTAGAGGACCTGAGGGACACCTGGATCGGCAGGATATAGTTTGAGCCAGCGTTCCCCAATTTGCAATAAGAGGTCCTGACGCCTTTTAAGCTCTCCTAGAGCAATAATTTCATAGAGATAAAGGTCTTTCCTGAAGACCGTATGAGGGTAAACCTGAAAGATACTCCCAATTGCCTTGAGTGCGTTCAAATAGGATTGTTCTTCCATGAGCTTTTTCACCTGCAAATATCCATCCAGATCGGAACCTTTGGTGTAGTGCAAGGGTTTATTATCCGCCCCTAATTCTTGAATATAAGGTGTCTGAGCATCTTCTATGAGAATAGGAAAATTCAAACCTGCATTGGCTTCTGCTTGCGGGTCTTTGGGAGTGAGAAAAGGGATATTGTGGTGGTAACCCACAATTTGCCATGTTGTGGAATCTTGGGGGCTAGCTTTTTGGATAGGAATGTATTGTCTGTAATCGCGAGGAATTGCAAAGAGTTTTTGCTGGAACTTTGGTCGAATATGCAAATAAAAAACATAGTCTTTCATCTCATAGGAGATGTCAAAAAAAGGCGTTTTTAAGGGTGTGAAACCGGGTTTGGGGATGGAGTGGATCACACAAGTGATCACCTCTGGTGGAATACGCGCTTGAGAGCAAGCAAAAGGGTGGTCATGAGTTAGAGTAAGGGTGGCAAAATCCTGATCCTTTTCTTTGCCTTGCGTGATGCTGAGCTTAAGTGCAAACAGAGAGGTGGAAGCGCATGTTAATAGAGCAACAAACGCGTGTTTAAGTCGCATAGTTTTGGAGCACAAAGACGCTAAACATGCATGCGAGCGCCATCACCACAAGCACACCATAAATAGCATAACTACTATTTAAAGACCCTTGAGGGTGAGGGTTAGCAAAGAACATAGCCATAAATAGGCGCAAATAATATACTGCGGCGATCGCGCTGTTGATCACCATCACCACACATAAGAAGACATTGCCTTGAACCAGCAGATTTTGCAAGACTAACACCTTGCCCCAAAACATGGAAAATGGAGGGATACCTGCCAAAGAAAACAAGAAAATTACCCCCAATAACGCTAAAAAAGGCTGAGTTTTGATCAGCCCATTAAAACGCGCATAGGGATAATTATACTCAGAAGCGCGCCCATCATGCACATTGCTAATGCCCCAAAAGAGCGCAAACGCCCCGACATTGGTAAGCAAGAACAAGAGCCAATAGACGAACATGCTATTAACATTGCCACTAAAGACACAGGCGAGTGCAAAACCAGTATGCGAAATGGAACTATAAGCCATCATGCGCTTAGCGTCTTTTTGCAAGAGGGCTAGGAGATTAGGAATAGTGATGGTGAGCGCAACCAGTGCGTAAAAGAGGGTTTGCAGAAAAACAATCTGGGTAGCTAAAAAGAAGGAAAACACCCGCCAAGCCACCACTAAACCCGCAATTTTAGGCACAATGGAAATAAAAGCCGTAAACACTGGGTTATTGCCCTCGTAAATATCAGGCATCCAAGTGTGGAAGGGCACTAGCGACACCTTAAAACCGATCGCCCCTAGCAAAAACACGCAGGCAAAGACACCAAGCAGGGCGGGGCTAAAATTCTCTGTAAAGGCCATGTTAGAGAGTTCTAAGCTTCCCGTGAGCAAGTAGAGGATCATCACGCCCATGCTAAAAAATACGCTAGCCAACACTCCCATCGTAAAATACTTTAGGCCCGCTTCCAGCCCCGTGTTCTTATGATTCAACGCCATCAAGACACACATGGCTAATGAAGCGGTTTCAAGCCCTAAGAGGATCACCACTAAATGATCGCTAGAAACCATTAGTTGGAAACCTGCTACCATGAATAAATAGAGTCCGTAAAATTCTGGGGTTTGGAATTCCTCAAAGCGTTCCTTGCTCCATACCAAGAGCATGAGCAAGAAACTAGCGATCACGATGAGTTTTTGGGCTAGAAGTGCAATCGAATCCACTTCTAAGAGATGCGAGAAACTAAAGGTAGTGCTTATAGGAGCAAAGAGCGCAATAAAATCTAAACTTAAGCACAAAAGCACCAAAGAAATATTGAGATTGCGCGAAAAGGACTTTTTAAAGGCATTAAGCAAGAGGACATACACGCCCCCCAACGCGCTAATGAGCATGGGCAAGATAGCAGGGAGACTGAGTTCTTGTAAAGAAAGAGAGGTGTCCATGACTTTCCTTAGGGAGAGACTAGTAGGCGCGCTTTAGCATTTTGCACTAAGGCCTGCGCGCTGGCTTCTATGGAATTTAAGAGGGGTTTAGGATAGATGCCAAAAAATAAAATGGCAGCGATCAACACGCCTAAAACGCCCTTTTGCTTCCAACATAGATCGCCTAGTATGCGTTTTTGGGGTGTGCCAAAAAAGACTTTTTTATAGAGATTAAGCATGTAGATGGCGGATAAGATGATGGTGATGCCCGCTACAAAGGCAAGCACGGGCGCGCGCTCAAAAAAGCCCAGCAAGCTTAAAAACTCTCCCACAAATGCACTAGTTAAGGGCAATCCTACATTGGCTAGAGCCACAAACATAAAGAAAGTCGCATACACAGGCATGGAATGGGCTAACCCTCTAAAAGCAATAATCTTGCTAGAACCCTGCCTGTTGACTAAAACCCCGATGAGCAAGAAAAGCGCGCTGCTTACCAACCCATGGGAAATCATGGTAAAAACAGCCCCGGCTATCCCCGTTGCATTGAGTGCATAAATCCCCACTAGGGCAACCCCCATGTGCGACATGGAGCTATAGGCCACCAGGCGTTTCATCTCATGTTGGGAGCACGCTAACCAGCCAGCATAGACCACCATCAAGAGGGCGAGCACACATAGGGGAATAAAAAATGTCATGATAAAATCAGGGAAAAAGGGTACAAAAAAGCGTAAAAGGGCATAAGTGCCCATTTTAGAGAGTAGGGCGGCTAATACCACAGAACCCACAATGGGCGCATTTCCATAGGCATGGGGTAACCAACTATGGAAAGGAAAGATAGGAATTTTAACCGCAATCCCCACAAAGAAGGCTAAGGCGACCCATAGGCGCGCATGCTCGGATAGGACCACTTGGGCTAAACTATAGAGATCAAAACTCCATCCTCCAGAGATACTCGCGTAAGCATAGCCGTAGTATAAAATCCCCAAGAGCATGAACAAAGAGGCCACAAAAGTGTACAAAAAGAATTTGAGTCCAGAGTAGATTTTAGCCCCCACCCCAAAACGCCCAATCAGATAGAGCACGGGCAAGAGCGAAACTTCCCAAAACAAATAGAAGAAGATCAGATTAAGTGCGCTAAACACCCCCATGAGCATTCCCTCAACTAATAAAAGCGCGATAATCATAGCCTGTTGGTGGGCGTGTACATAGAGCACACATAAGAAAATCACCAAAGCACTCAGCACCAACAAGAAGAGTGAAATCCCATCCACCCCAACATGGTAATTGATGCCATAATTTTCTAAAAAGCCCAAAGAACCCACTTCCTCAAACTGCATACCTGCTTGTGCGGGATCAAAAAGCACCCACAACCATAGGGCCAAGCATAATTCCACAAACGCTACTAGGACACCATAACCCTTAGCATGGCGGTTAGACATGCCCAACAAAGGTAAAGCTGCAACCATGGGCAAGAAGATCAACAGACTCAACAAATGCGAAGAGGGCATTAATTGCAAATAATCCATGCTATCTCCAGAAACTCAAAATAGCCAACACCAGCATGACCACCACCCCAAAGCCCATCCATCTTAGGCCCGTGCTCAAATTACCACTTTGCATGGGCACTAAAATTTGGGCCAAGAGGGCGGGGATTTTAGCCAGCGCGTCGATGGCGACATCTAGGGTGCGCACTTCTAGTTTGCGCCATAACAACCTGCCTAAGCGTAAAAAGCCTTGCGCTAATAGAGCATAGAGCTGGGGGATATAGTATTGGTTGTAGAGCAACTTGTAAAGAAAACCATGCCCCTTATTTTTGCAGATAATCCCTTGTTGGTATTTTTTAATCGCATAGATAATGGCGAGCAAGACTAGCCCCGTCGTGAGCGCGAGCAAAAGCCATGTGGGCACAGGATAGTCTAAAAAGGATTGGGGGATCACTTTGGAGAGGGCATGCCAAAAAGAGTGTTCTACAAAGCCGGCTATTATGGCTAAGAGCACAAGGGGGCTCATTGCCACTAACATAAACTTAGGGGCTTCATGGGGGTGTTTAATGCTATGCACTTGGGGGGCAAAAAAGACCAACATCAAGAGTCTAAAGCTGTAAAAGGCGGTGAAGAGTGCTCCAATAAGGAGAGCCAAAAAGAGTCCATGATGTCCCGTGCCAAAGGCAACTTCTAAAATCTTATCTTTGGAGAAAAAGCCCGCAAAGGGGTAAATCCCACACAGCGCCACAGAGGCAATGGTCATGAAAATCGCACTTAACTTTAGAGGTTTGTAGAGCCCGCCCATTTTGCTGATGTCTAATTCGTCATGCATGGCGTGCATCACATTGCCTGCACCCAAGAACAAGAGGGCTTTAAAGAAAGCGTGGGTGAAGAGGTGGAAGAGTGCGACCCAGTAAGCTCCTAAGCCAGCTGCTACAAACATGTAGCCCAACTGAGAGAGGGTGGAGTAGGCGATAATGCGCTTTAAATCCTTATTGACTAAAGCCATGCTTGCCCCAAAGAGGGCCACAAACGCTCCCAAGCACGCAATGGCATAGCCTAACTCAGGTAGGACACTATAGAGCGGGTGGGCGCGCACCAGCAAATAGACCCCTGCGGTTACCATTGTAGCTGCGTGAATCAAGGCCGATACTGGAGTAGGTCCTTCCATTGCGTTGGCTAGCCATGTGTGCAAGGGAAATTGTGCGCTCTTACCCATTGCGCCCACGAATAACAACGCGCCTATGCCCAGCAACATCCCATGATCCACGCCCTGCACATTGGCAAAGACGACCTCATATTGCAACGATCCAAAAGCCCAATAGAGCCATAAAATGCCCAGCAACATGCCCAAATCCGCGATGCGGTTCATCACAAAGGCTTCAATGGAAGCATTATTGGCACTGGCCTTATGATACCAAAACCCAATGAGTAGATAAGAACACAGACCCACTCCCTCCCAGCCCACAAAGAGTCCTAAAAAGTTATCACTCAACACCAAGAAGAGCATGGAAAAGACAAAGCCAGAGAGATAACTAAAGTAGCGGTTATAGCCCTTATCCTCAAGCATGTAGCCAATGGAATAGACATGCACGAGGAGCGAAACCAAAGTAACCACCACGATCATGACTGCATTGATGGGATCGAGCATAAAGGAAAAGCCCACCTTAAATCCACCAACAGCGATCCAATCAAAGAGATAAGCGTTATAAGTGGTATGATCAAAGAAAACACCCTTAGCAAGCACTAATGCGCTGACAAATGCCCCTGCTAAGAGTAGAGAATTGACAATTCCTATATGCACAAGTCTGGCATATCCTCCTAGTAAGCCCGCATAGATCGCACCCAGCAAGGGTAAGCACAATACCGCTACCAAGAGCATTTGCGCACAATGGACCTCTAACATACTAGCCTTTCATGCGATTCAGTGTGTCGATGTCTAGGGTCTTGTGCTTTTTAAACCAAAGGATTACCAGCCCTAAGCCTACAGCCACTTCGCCTGCAGCAATGGCTACCATAAACAACGCTACAATCTGCCCATTGATATCTTGTATGTAGTGTCCAATGGCTACAAAGGCAACATTGATAGCATTGAGCATGATTTCTGTAGAGAAGAAGAGCATGAGAATGTTTTTGCGACGCAACATACCCGTCAAGCCTATACAAAACAGCAAAGCGCAAAAGACTAGATAATGGGGCAGATCGATCACATGTTTTCCTTTGAGGTGGGGTTAAAATGGCTTTTACGTAGGGCGGTGGCGATGCCTCCCACCAAAGCAACCAAGAGCATTAAACCACTCACCTCAAAGGCGAGTAAGTATTTGGTAAAGAGCGCGTAGCCGACCAGCTTTGTATTAGAAACCTCGCTAGGCGTGTTATTCAATGCGTCTTTAAGAAAAGAGGCATACTCTCCTACAAAGGGTGCGCCTAAGATCAACACCAGCACAATTGCCATGCACGCCCCCAAAAACACCACAATTTTAGGTGCATGCGCGCGCTCAATGACTTCTTCTGAAGCATTGAAAAACATCATCCCAAAGGCATACATCACGATCACCGCGCCCACATAGACAATGATCTGCACCACGCCCAAGAACTCCGCACCTAATAAAAAGAAAAACGCCGCAATAAAGACCATTGCCACGGCGAGTGCGCTCATCGCATATAGGATATTCTTAGTGGTGATCACCACCAAGGCCATGCCCAGAGTGATGATTGCAAAAAAATAAAAGGCTATGGTATCAAGCATCTTTGTTTTCCTCTTTAGGAGCTTCTTCTTTAGACTCGCTGGCATAATCTAGGGGTGTTTGTTGCAAACGCGTGTGTGCATCCACACTGGGCGCGCCAAAGCCAGCAAATTCTACATGGCTATGATCTTGCGCGCTTTGCACATCGGTTAAAAACTCTGCTTTGCCTCCAAATTGAGAGCGTTGCACACTGCTATTTTCAAAGCGTTGTCCCATCACAATCGCCAGCTCAGGACACACCTCCGCACATAGTCCGCAATAAATGCAACGCCCCAAATTGATAGTGTAGCTATCGATGTGCTTGCGCTCGTCTGCACCTTTATGGGTGATGATGCGGATGCAATTACTAGTGCAAATCTTTTCGCACAACCCGCATCCAATACAGCGCTCAGAGCCCGACTCTAAAAGTCTTTGCAAGTGATGCACGGCACGATAACGCGGGCTCAAGGGCAGAACCTCCATAGGATAATGAATGGTAACATCCTTGCTAAAAAACTCTTTGATAGTGAGTCCTAAGCCCTTGAAGAGGTCCAGTCCAAAGGTGGATTTGAGTGTACCTAAGAACTTTTGGGGAGGAGTGGCAGGTTTTTGTTCCTGCGTGATCCATTTGTAGCGTTGTTGCGCCATGCTTTCTCCTTAGATTAAGATGACAAGCCCAGTAACCAAGATATTGAGCAATGAGAGGGGTAGCATGATCTTCCAGCACAAACGCATGAGTTGATCAGGGCGCACATGCGGGAAAGTCGCGCGCGCCCACATTGCCAAGAAGACAAAAAAGCACACCTTGAGCAAGATTGCCACCCCCCCTGGAATAAAGCCTATAGGATTATACCCTCCAAAGAAAATCAGCGAGATCACAAAACAGAAGGCGAAAAGATGGGCGTATTCGGCTAGAAAGAACATTCCCCATCTTAGCCCGCTGTACTCGGTACAAAACCCAGCCACAATTTCGGCTTCGTGTTCGAGCAAATCAAAGGGGGTGCGATTGAGCTCGGCATAACTGGCCACCAAGAACAAGAAAAAGGCTAGAGGTTGTTTGAAAACCAACCAATGCAAGATTCCTCCAGCTTGGTAATTGTTAATTTCAATTAAAGAGAGCGAGCCTACTACCATCAGGGGAGCTAGGATCGTCAGCGTGCTCACTACCTCAAAGCTCAATAACTGGATGGCCGCGCGCGCTGCTCCGATGAGAGAATACTTACTATTAGAAGCCAAGCCAGCCAGCAGGGGCGCGTAAATCCCTGCTGCACCCACGGCTAAAAAGAAGAGCAGACCGACATTGATGTCTGAAATGATGGGCCGAATCGTGTATCCAAAGAGGGTGAAATCCCCAAAAAAGGGAATGGGTGCCATAGAAACAAAAGCACTCACCATAGCGATGACAGGCGCGACCGCAAAGATGAGGCGGTTGGCATGCTGAGGGATCACATCTTCCTTACAAAAGAGCTTGATCGCATCAGCAATCACTTGTAAGAGCCCAAAGGGACCAACATAGGTCGGTCCTAAGCGGCGTTGGAAGATTGCTAAAACCTTGCGCTCTAAGTAAGTGGCAAATGCGCCCAAGCCTGCAAATACCAGCACTACAACCAAAATTTTGATGCAGGTTTCTATGATCTCAGCACTCATGTGCGCTCCAACTCTAGGGTACTAAATAGCCCCTGGGCAAAGATCCCCTGTGTGTCTAAATTGGGGCTCACCATAAAAATTTCTTGCTCGAGGCTGTGATCCACATAAAGTGTTCCCTCTAAACTCTGATCACCCTTTTTCAGACGCACACAAACACCCTCCTCTAGTCCCAGCTTTTCTAGGTGTGCCGGAGAAACATAGACCCCCGCTTTGAGCTGTAATTGGCTACTCTGTAAAGTGGATGTGCCAAACTGGGTTTCGGGGTATTTGCAATAGGCATTAAACTCGCTAGGCAAGATCGCTTGAATGGGTGTAGCAGAGGGGGTGGGGGTGGCGTAGTGAGGGGTGTCTAGTTTGTAGCCTCGCTGGTTAGACTTATCATTGCTGTAGAAGTTTTTGAGATGATCGTAGATAATGGGCTTATAACCCTTTTCTTGGGGGAGTAAATGAGTGTAATCTACCAAGCTTTCCCCAACACAGCCAAAATACTGGGCGATATCGCTCAGATCAAAGCCCTCAAAACGCAAAGCGGGTCTAATGGGTAACAAACGCCCCTCAAAATTAGTTATACTCGCTTCTAATTGGTTAAAACTGGGCAAAATGAAATCTACCTTACGCGCACCCTCATTATCACAATCTAAAGTGTAATCCCCCTGAGTGCGAATCCCTACACTAGGAGACTCCATTGTGGGCGCGTCCAAAGTGCAAATAGAAGCGATGCCTAGCGCATTGCTACTAGGGGGGACTAAGATCACTTGACAACGCGCGGATAGCTCTCTTAAAAGGAGGGCGATGTTAGAAGCACGCGGGTGGGTATAGAGTTCCTGCCCGGCAATGAGCACGATTTTAGAGGCTTTAGCGATCAGAGTCTGCATTTTTTCAAAATCACACTGAGCCAGCCCAATGGATTCTAACATGGCGTAGTAGGGTTTCTCGCCCTCGCTTGAGCTCTCCAGGAGGGGCTGTAAGCTGGGATGTTCTAGCCCTAGGGCGTGCAGAATTGCGCCTAGCACAATCTCCTCAGCTTGGGGGGCGTGGGTGAGGGGTAGGACTGCGCGGCAAATCTTATTGATCGCCTTGTCGATGATGGGGTGGGCGTAGATAAGCGCACTGCCCTTATTGACCTTGAGCGCATTGGCGATGGCGTATTTAATCAAAGGATTTTCTGTACGGATTTTAGAACCCAAAGTCAAAATAAGATTAGCCTGCTTGATGTCTTCTAAATTGCCAAAAGCGCTCGGTTGGAAGATATTTAAGAAATTTTGAAACGCGCGCACTTCCTCATTGACAAGTTTAAAACCTAGTTCTTGGCGCAAATGCTCCAACAAATAAGCCTCCTCATTGCTCGCATCTCCCCCGATATACACCACCTTAGCCTCTTGGAATTTTTGCACGGCCTGCTCAACGTGTGCACTTCCCTTGGGGCTGGAATGCACATCAAAGGCAAAACGCCCCGCGCCACAGATGGGGTTATGGTAAAAATCATTGCCCACCCGAAAGATTTTGAGTGTATCGCCCAAAGTGTCAAAGTGGCGCACTTCATAGCTAATATAGCATCCAGCTGCACAATGTGCGCAAGTAGAGTCAATGCGTTTGAGTTCCCACGCATTCGCGCTGTAGCTAAAATCCTTATAAACAATCGCGCCCACTGGACACACCGCGATACACTCTCCGCAATCAAAACAAGGCGTGTCACCCACAAAACCGATCATCCCCTTTTGTTTGCGACTCCACACGCTGAAAGGGTCTTTAGGCATGCTGGTTTTGAATTTATCTGGAGCGTGCAGATCCGCTTTGATTGCCTTTAAATTGCTATCCCCGATATTATCACTACAAGTAGTGACGCAACGCTCACACATGATGCACAAGTTAGGGTCATAAGAAGCCTGCGCCCAAAAGGCGAAGGGTTTTAAATTGTCGCGCACGGCAAAGGGCTGGGTGTCTACCTGCATACGCATGGTCATGTCCTGCAATTCGCACTCCCCGCTCTTATCACACACCCCACACTCTAAAGGGTGGTTGACATCATAAGTTTGCATGATCATCTTGCGCTCGGCTACGATCTCTGGTGTGTTAGTGCATACCTGCGTGTTGGGCTTGGCTTTGGTGTTACAGCCATAAACGCGTTTGCCATCCACCTCCACCATGCACATCTTGCACGCCACGGTGGGGCAACACCCGCTTAGATAACAAATGGCGGGGATGTAAACCCCCGCACTCCTAGCAGCTTCTAAAATGGTTTGCCCCTCTTGAAACGCGACTTCCTGCCCATCAATGTTAAAAACCATCAAGCCCCCTTTTTGACCACTAAGGTCCAATCCACGCGATTAAAGCGCAGAGAGTTCATCAAAGTATCCCCCCTAGCCTTGACAAACTCTGCACTCTGCTCCACTAGATCAAAATCTACCACCTCAACCATGAAAATCACCACCTCGCCCACGCTCACACTGCTATCCAAGATCTCCCCCAAGCGCTTCAACACCACCTCGTTAGTTTCATCTCTCAAGTGGCGTAAATCAAAACGCCTCATCGATCCACCTCTCCAAAGACGGCATTACTCGATCCGATGATGGTTACTGCATCTGCTAAATACTGCCCCACAAGCACATCTTGTAGTGATCCGATGTGGAAGAAACTAGGAGCGCGGATTTTCAAGCGGTAAGCATAAGGGTCACCCTCCGAATGGATGAAAAAGCCTAGCTCGCCCTTGGGCGATTCAGTGGGCGCATACACCTCGCCTTTTGGGGGGCGCATGCCCTGAGTTACCAGCACAAAGTGTTGCATCAAGGCGTAGTTTTGGGTCATGATGTCTTCTTTGGGTGCGCTGATGTAATCGGGAGCTTTAGCCATGATGGGCGTGTCTGTGGGCGCATACATGGGGATGAGTTGCTCTAAGATACGCAAGGATTGCTCGATTTCATACATGTAGAGCAAGTAGCGATCGTAAGAATCCCCATTAGAACCCACTGGAATATCAAAGTCCAGCTCTGGGTAAAGCTCATAGGGTTCTTCCTTGCGTACATCATAGGCAATTCCGGTGGCGCGCAACATGATTCCACTCGCCCCCCATGATTTTGCCATCTCTTGGGTGAGAGTACCTACATTCTCTAGGCGCGCGCGCCAAATGCGGTTGCTATCTAGTAGCCCACTGATGAGTTTATGGGTGGCGCGCACTTCTTTGATGAAGCCTTGCAAACTCTCACACCAATGAGGGGGTAAGTCCATCGGCACTCCCCCGATGCGAATGGCGTTGTGTGTGAGTCGCGCCCCACAATAATCCTCCATCAAGTCCAATCCATATTCGCGCGTTTTAAAACAATAGAGAAACACCGACATCGCGCCCACATCTAGGGCATGCACGCTCAAGAAAAAAACATGGGAGATGACGCGGTTGAGCTCTAAAAGCATGGTGCGAATCACCTGCGCGCGTCTAGGGATTTCTAGCCCGATGAGTTTTTCCACCGCATAAGCGTAAGCGTAGTTATTGCTGGTAGAAGAAGTGTAATCTAGGCGATCTGTAGTGGGCATGTATTCATTATAGGTCATGTTTTCGCCCAATTTTTCACACCCGCGGTGCAAATATCCGATTTCTGGGGTGGCTTTGGTGATCTTCTCTCCGTCTAACTCCAAGATCAGGCGTAGCTGTCCGTGCGAAGAAGGGTGCTGGGGACCAAAATTAACCACCATTTTGTTGCCATCCTGCTCAAAGAGCACATTTTCAAACTGGGGTTTGAGTTTGGTAAAAATCTGTGCCATTAGGGTCGCTCTTTGAGTTCTGTGGGCTCGTTGGTATGTAGGTCTTTGACAAATAAGGATTTTTGGAAGGCGTGCTTGCCCGGGTTATCCTCAAGGCTCAAGCCCTTAGCTTGTTCATGCCCCACTTTAGAGAAGTTGAAGGTATCCTTCTCATCTACGCGCGCGCTGTCACGCTGTTCGGGCCCGATAATCTCGCGGTATTCCTTGCCAAAAATCTTATCCACCTCATACCATGCGGCGTGTTCATCGCCTTTGAGCGGGTAGGATTTTAACAAGGGATGGCCCACCCAATCTTCAGGCATCAAAATACGGCGCAAATGGGGGTGGTTTTCAAAAACAATGCCAAACATATCATAAGCCTCGCGTTCACTCCACAGCGCGGACCTGAACAGATGGCTTAAGGATTCCACGCTCTCTTGTGCACCCAAAGTGCATTTAACGCGCACGCGCCGCTTGTCCACAAAATTAGGCAAGTAAGAGGCAAATTGATAAAAGAGCTCGAATTGATCACGCTGGGCCAAAAAGTCGATCGCGCTCATTTCGCTTAGAGTGCTATAACCCACTTTTTTAAGCACGGCAGCCACCCCTGCTATATCTTGCTTTGCCACCCAAAAGACCGCACAACCAAGCTCAATATAGCTTTCTAAAATCTGGTGTGCATAACTGAGGTGGTTATAGATAACTTCATAGGGCGTGCCCACGACGGGGGCTTTGGGTGTGCCCCTAACCACATGAAAGCGATCGGAATAATGCACCTGTTTTTGCACATTGGCATTAGGACGCTGCTTTCTAACCATTTGTGATCCTTGCTAGACTTTTGCGCGGGTCGGTTTTAATCGCCTTAGTGCGGCGGATTTTATCCTGCAAGACCATCAAGGCGTATTGCAAAGTTTCCGGGCGAGGGGCGCAACCGGGTAGGTAGATATCCACTGGAATGATGCGATCCACACCCTGCACGGTGGCATAAGTGTTGAACATTCCCCCCGTGTTCGCACATGAGCCCATAGAAATTACCCACTTAGGTTCGGGCATTTGGTCGTAAAGGCGACGGGTGAATTCGGCGTGTTTTTTGGTGAGAGTGCCTGCGATGATCATCACATCGGATTGTCTAGGCGAGGCTCTAAAAATAGTTCCAAAGCGATCAAAATCAAAGCGCGAGCCCCCCGTAGCCATCATCTCAATCGCACAACAAGCTAACCCGTAAGTGAGAGGCCAGAGCGAATTACTGCGCCCCCAGTTGAGCAGGTGGTCTAAAGTGGTGAGTGCGATGGGAAGTCCGCTATTTTTAAGGTAATTTACTGCATGCTGTGCCATTCTAGCGCTCCTCTCTTTAAGGCATAAACAAAGCCAATCCCTAGCAAGGCGATGAAACTCAACATCTCCATAAAGCCAAATAGCCCCAAGTCTTTGAAATCTAATGCCCACGGAAACATGAAGACGATCTCCACATCAAAGAGAATGAAAAGCATCGCCATGACATAGAATTGGTGGCTAACGCGGTTCTGTTGTTTGAGGGCTAGGGGTCCACACTCATAAGCGGCAAGCTTGAGTTTTTCGTTCTTGCGCTGCGCCATCGCGCGACTCACAAAGCGCTGAATCTTTAAAGTCCAGTTGAACACCACAAAGCTAAAGACCAAGAGAACAAACACCCCAAAGTAGGGATGCTCTACCACACCACTTGTTCCCACCACTAGCTCCATATCATGATCTAAACGAGTTATTAAAGCATAATTTCATTAATGCAAACTTTGATGGAGTGGAGAGTAGTAGATCATCACATAGCGATCAAATGTATCTCAAAGATTAAAATGACTAGAGGATGCGCTCAACTCTTCAAAACTCCCCAATTTGGCGCGATGCTGGTGTGGCATTCTAGGGGAACCTTAAGTGGGTAAATGCTCTCCATCAAGTCTTTGAGCTCTTTGGCTAGAGTGGGTGCTTGCGCATGGGGTGTTTCTAAAATGATTTCATCATGCACCTGCACTAACATGCTGGTTTGAGGATATGCAGCGATGTGCGCGCTGATTTTGAGCATAGCGAGTTTAACCAGATCGCTTGCACTGCCCTGAAAGAGGGTGTTAACCCCTTCACGTAAGTATTCGGCTTGGAGTTTGGGATTAGCATGGGTGAAGTCAAAATGGCGTTCATGGCCTAAGAGCGTGGTGATTTTGCCCTCTTGTTGTAACTGCGTTTTGGTTTGCTCTAAAAAGTCTTTAATAGTGGGGAAGGTGCTAAAGTAGCGTTCAATGTAGTTTTTGGCCTCTTGTTGGCTGATTTTAAGCACCTGTGCCAGGCGTTTGGGTCCCATACCATAGAGCAAGGCAAAATTAATGCTCTTGGCGGCATGGCGTTTAGAGGGGTCATTGAAAAGAGCTAAAGCGGTGTTAAGATGAATATCCTCCCCTTGCAAAAAGGCGTTAATAAGATGTGTATCCGCGCTGAAATGGGCTAGAAGTCTGAGCTCAATTTGGGAGTAATCCAGTCCTAACAATGCAAAATCAGGCGCACTAGGGATGAATCCAGTCGCAATTTTTTTACCCAGTGGGGTGCGTATGGGAATATTTTGCAGATTGGGATGGGCAGAGCTGAGTCTAGAACTTGCGGTGGTGTGTTGGTAAAAAATGGTGTGGATTTTACCATG
Organism: Helicobacter salomonis; assembly: GCF_900197775.1. Taxonomy (NCBI): domain Bacteria; kingdom Pseudomonadati; phylum Campylobacterota; class Epsilonproteobacteria; order Campylobacterales; family Helicobacteraceae; genus Helicobacter; species Helicobacter salomonis. The sequence goes on along the minus strand of NZ_FZMA01000007.1, from coordinate 13,156 downwards.
CGCGCTTTGGGTAAGCAAGGGTTCTACATAGGTGGATTGGAGTTTAAACACCTCGCGATATTCTAAGAGGGTATCTAGCAGTGTAGCGACCTCCACGCCTTGAATGCATGCCCCCTGATAACTCTCTTGCAGGGCTTTTAAACTGGCTTCATCTGTAGATAAGCCCGTCTTGATCTTCTTAACCCCCTTAGCCTGTAACCCTAAGTGTTGGTAGAGAAACTGCGCCCATTGTTTGGTGGAATTGACATTAAGAGGGGTGTGTGCTAGCGCGTGGATTTTAGCCTCAAGGCCGGTTAGAGTCTGTTTAAATTCCTGGCATAAGTCTTGAAAATAGACCCGATTCACGCTAAAGCCATGCACTTGCATGCGCAATAAGAGATTTAAAAGCGGATACTCTAGCGTGCGGGCGAGTTCTAAGAGTGCGGGGCTTAATGTGTTTATGTAGTGAGTATAAGCGGTGGCAATAAGCTGTGCGTTGCGCTCTAACATCCAAGCATTTAAGGGGACATTGGGTTTGCTCTCAAAGGCTTCTAATCCGAATAACTTAGCCAGCGCGCTGATCTTAGGTTCTAAACTCGAACGATCTAACCATGCTAAGAGCGCGACATCCGCGTAGTTTTGTGGAGGTTCTAGGGAGTAAAGCTGGTTCAGCGCAAGAAAGACTTCTTTGATCTGGTAGCCTATGAGTTTGCAGCGATAGAGTGCTTGTATGCATGCTAGAGCTTGGGGAGCTTGCAGATCTAAGAGTAGAAAAGAGTGCGTGTTCTCTAAGTCTAAAATCCCTAGGCAATTTTGTTCTAAACAGATGACAAGTGGACGCGCTAACGCGAGAAAATCTAGGATTTGCTCGGGGGTGTTAGACTGGGGCTTGGGCGGTGTGGAAGTTTGGGGTGCACGGGCAGGCTCGATCTGTTTGAGTAGAGCAAACATTTCATAGTGTTCTAGCGCGTCTGCAATGCGTAATAGGGGGTTTTCCTGAGGAAAAGGCTTTAAGGGGGGTGGTGCGCTAAAGAGTGTGTTCTCTAGGGTAGCAAGTTGTCGGCTCAGAAAGGCTTGTTCTTTATCTCTTAAGAGCGCATGTTGTAATTTAGAGGGGAGTTTTACCTCTGTGATCCCCCTAGTTTCTAGGGTATGGTAGAGATTTTCTAAAGTCCCAAAGGCCTGAATCAGTTTAGCGCCATAGGTAGGCCCAATGCCCTCTACTCCCTTGTATCCATCGCTACTATCCCCAATCAAGCCCTGGTATTGCACAAATTGATGGGGGTAAATGCCATATTTTTCTAGGCATTCCTCTATCCCTTTGAGTGCATGGGTGCTTGGATCGCATAAGAAAACATGTGGATTCACTAATTGATAAAAATCCTTATCCATACTAAAAATGCGCACTTGTTCTTCTGCAAAACAAGCACACAGGCTTGCAATTACATCATCGCTCTCATACCCTTCAACACTGAAGACATCTAGCTCCATGGCCTTGATCCACTCCAAAATGATGGGTAATTGTTCCTCTAGGCCGGGTGGGGCAACACGATTAGCTTTATAGGCGGGGTAGAGAGTTTTGCGCTTATTGACTTTGCTTTCCAGGGCAAAGACAAGGTGATCGCCTCCGCATTTATACACCAGTTGCACCACACGCACAAAGGCACTCAGCCATGCAGTGTTGGTGCCCGTAGAAGTGCGTAAATCCTGTAGGTGGTAGTAGAATTTAAAGAGCAGACTAAAAGTGTCAACTAGATGGAGTTTCAGATGTGTCCTTTAAACACGCACTAAAGAGATATTGGTGATCTTGAGGCAGGGCCTTGTAAAGCGCAAAGGCGAGTTGGCGGATCTCCCAAAGTGCTTTAGAGTCCGTGCGCAAGGAGAGAAAATTCTGCAAACTGCGTGCGTTCACGCTAAAAGCTAAGCTGGTCTTATAACTCTCTGGCATGGCGAATTTGGCGTAGTCATTCTTGACATGGCTGCTAATCAAGAGGCGTAGGTTTTCTAGCGCCTGCACGCTGGCCTTATCCACCGCCTCTACCCCCGTGAAGACCAAGAATTTTTGCGCGCGTGTTAGATTTTCCTCATAAAGAGGTAGAAAACTCTCTTCTTGTTTGAGTTCACTCAAGGTGTAGCGGCTGGATTTAACGGAGAAACTTGCCATGCGATGGCGCGCGAGTTCTTGCAAACAAGCGCGGCTAATGTCCTTGATCTCAAAATTGTAAAACAAGTGCTCTAGGGTAGAGTTATGGCGGTATTTATTGGCGACACGATCGATGAGTTCTAAATCTTTGCGCCCACCTCCATCGCTGTAGGCAAAGCTTTGGTAACAAGTGCGGATGGCTTCATAGCAACAATGCAGCGGGGTGGCGTGTTTAAGAGTTACTTGCATGGCTCTTCTTTATTCGTCGTCATTATTCTGTTCTTCCAAGAAAATGGGGATTTGAGATCGGGGAGTGGCGTTAGAAGGCAAAGACATGGGTGTAAAGCTCAGGTTCTGAGGTGTGTAAATAGTGTTGGTGTAGATAATCTGGTTGTTGCGCAAGGGTTCGCTGAAATAACGCTCTTGCATACCATAGACACGCGTGAGCATGTGTTCTAGAGCGTTCACACTGGCATAACCCACCCAATCATAGGCCAAATTCACCCCCAAGATGGAGGCATATTGGTATAAGTATGGATTGATGGGGCCAATGGCACTTGCTAAATAGAAATGCTGGCGATCTTTGGGCTGGGTGAGCATGAAAAGAGCTAAATTGAAATTGATCTGAGAGGAGAGCAACATATGAGGGCGGTTAGTCCGAGAGAGGAGACTCATTTGAGAGAGGAGAAGCCCTGTTTTGACGATGGGAGTATTGAGCATCACCACGGAGCCCTTGAGATACTTGGCTTGATTTCTCAACTCGAAAGAAAAGCTACTGGCCTTTTTAAAGGTGATGGTGTCTTGGTGGAGAATGGGTGCACCTAGTTCCTGCACACTCTTGCCCAACATCGCGCCCCTAAAGCTATCGTCATTGTAAACCACCATGGGTTTGTGCCCGCTCAAGTCCACAAGCATGCTAATTTGTTTAGCAAAATCAATTCCCCCAAAAATCAGCGTAGAGGGCAGGTCCATGAGCTTTTCTAGCTGATCTTTGTGTGCGCTAGGCACGATGGTGGGCAGGCTTAGGGGCGTTTTACTGATGAGATTTTGCACCCCATGCTGTGTGAGCAGGGCGATCACAAAGGGAAAGTGTTCGGCCACAATGCTTTGATACGCTTGCTTTAAACTCTCGGAGTCTTCTTTTCTGCTGTCAAAGACTTTAAAGATAAAATTCTGCTCTTTGAGCGAAAGGTAAGCCAGAATAGCGTTGATCGCAGTGTTACTATACTTGCCCACCACTTCTTTAGGCACTAAGAGCGCAACCTTGTGTAAAGCACTTTGAGTGGGCTCTGTTTTGGTGTTATCTTGTGAGGCAATCGCTACCCTTGGGTTGAGAAGGTCGCTGATAATGGTGTAGTTGTCTTTGAGCTGAGCGTCTTCACTGGCTACATAGCGTGCCATGAAGGAAAAAATTTTGCCATCCGCATAAAGCCTTTTTAGACAATCCTCATTACAAGGCTCTAAGGGCATGACAATTTGTTTAGCCGGAGGCAGGGGCGAGAGCATGCGCGGGCGCACACCCGCATGGACTAGGAGCGTGCTACACGCCAAGACAAGTAATGCTAATCTCAATTTTAGTCTTTGTGCTTTTTGAAAGCGTGAGGAGAGAGCATGTTTTCTGGCTGGAAGATTTCGGCTAGCTGTTCTTTGGTGAGGAGTTTACGCTCCAATACGATGTCGTGCACAGACTTACCTGTGTCCAGGGCTTCTTTGGCGATTGAAGCAGATTTTTCATAGCCAATGTGAGGATTGAGCGCAGTAACAATGCCGATGCTGTTGAACACATAATCATGGCAGATTTTTTCATTGGCAGTGATACCATTGATACATTTTTCCACTAAAGTGCGGATGGCGCGATTCAACATCACAAAGGAGTGGAAGAGTTTGTAGGCAATGACGGGTTCAAAGACATTGAGCTGTAATTGTCCTCCCTCAGCAGCCATAGCTACGGCTAGATCATTTCCAATGACAGAGAAACAGACCTGATTGACCACTTCGGGGATGACAGGATTGACTTTACCAGGCATGATAGAACTCCCCGGTTGCATTTTGGGCAGGTTGATTTCATTGAGACCCGCGCGCGGACCTGAACTCAAGAGGCGCAGATCGTTGCAAATTTTAGAGAGTTTGATCGCCACGCGTTTGAGTGCACCACTCACTTGCACATAAGAACCCGTGCTCTGGCTAGCTTCAATGAGATCGTGGGCAATAGTGAAAGGTCTGCCTGTTACTTCTTGGATTTTCTTTTCCACAATGCGTTTGTAATCAGGGTGGGAGTTAATGCCTGTTCCAATCGCTGTCCCACCTAAATTAATCACGCGCGTCCAGTTGCGTGCGTCTAAAATGTGCTGGATGTCCTTTTCTACCATCGACACAAAGGTTTCAAATTCTTGTCCTAGAGTCATGGGCACAGCATCTTGGAGCTGAGTGCGCCCCATTTTGAGAACATGGGCAAATTCTTTGGCCTTGCGAGCAAAGGCATCTTTGAGCACCTTGAGCACTTGGGTCATGTGGTCTAGGCGTTCGTAAATTGCAATCTTGAGTGCGCTAGGATAGGCATCATTAGTCGATTGTGATCGGTTCACATGATCATTGGGGTGGCAGTATTGGTATTCTCCCTTTTTATGCCCTAGATATTCTAGAGCAACATTGGCGATCACCTCGTTCATGTTCATGTTGGTGCTTGTGCCAGCGCCCCCTTGAATCATATCCACTACAAATTGATCTTGATACTCCCCATCGATGATCTTATCGCATGCATGGCAGATCGCATCTTTGATCTTGATCTCAATGAGGCCTAGTTCAGCATTGGCCAGTGCGGCAGCCTTTTTTACTTGCGCAAAGGAACGGATAAAAATGGGGTAATTCAGCAAGCGGTCATGGGTGATGTTGAAATTTTCCACAGCTCGCATGGTTTGAATCCCATAGTAGACACTATCGTCGATTTCCATCTCACCGATAAAATCGTGTTCTTTTCTAGTTGCCATTAAATCTCCCTTAGTATTAAAATTGAAACGCACTATTGTAGCCACTTAAGATTAATTATGGCCACAGCTAGATTTTAGGCATCACAAGTCGGCGTTTCCAGCCCGCCACAATAATGAGAACAAATGTGCCTGCCACGAAAAAGTAGAGGAAACTGGGGATGGGGATGGGATCGCCTGCTGCGTAGCTGTGCATGCCCGAGAGGTAGTAATTCACTCCAAAGTAGGTCATTAAAATAGAATAAAAGCCGATCACACTTGCGCTTGCAAAGACATAGGGCATGAATTCAAAGCGCAAAAAGCGCAGGTGTAAGATTACGGCATAAACCGCGATGGAGATCAGTGCCCATGTTTCCTTCGCATCCCAACCCCAATAACGCCCCCAAGACTCATTAGCCCACACGCCCCCTAAAAAATTCCCCACGCTCAACATCAAGAGCCCTAAGATCATACCCATTTCATTGATCGCACTCAAAGAGCAGATCGTACTATCGATATTAGGGCGTTTAGGACTTCTGAGCACGAAGAGTAAGAGGGTTAACACCCCTAAAATGAAGCACAATCCCAAAAAGCCATAGCTGGCTGTGATGATGGACACATGAATATTGAGCCAGTAGGATTTGAGCACGGGCACAAGATTGCCAATTTGAGGGTCCATAAACCCTAAATGTGCCACAAAAAGAGAGATACCTCCAAGAAAACTTGAGGCGCATAGGGCTAAATTGGAGCGCAAAATGAGCCCAGCTATAATGGCCGCCCATGCGATGTAGAGCATGGATTCGTAGGCATTGCTCCAGGGCGAGTGCTCGCTCACATACCAGCGTAACAAGAGACCGGCCGTGTGCGCTAACGCACAGAGCAAGAGCGCACCATAAAACCCCCAATGCACCCAAGCCTTTGGAGGCTTGTTTTGAAAAGTAGCGCTCAACACCACCACCAATAAAAGGAGTCCTAGCACAATATAGGGCAGAGTGAGCATGTTGAAGAAATTGCTATGGTTTAAGAAAATCTCTGCATCGACCTTAGAAGGACTTAGAGTTAAAGAGCTATGGGCGCGTTGGTAAGCACCAAGGGCCTCTAAAGTGCGATTCACCTCTGTCCACTGGTTGGAATCCACGCCCGCATCAAAGCCTGTAAAGAGATCGCGCAAAATATCTTTAGCCGTCTTGGCTAGGTCTGCATCTGTGCTCTTGAGTGCGTCGGCAGGAGAGAGCCAAGTTGTAGAATGTTTTTCAGGAAAAACTTTTAAAATCGCCCCGCTGAAAATGGTATACATCCAATTGACGCGCTCATCTACTCTGAGTACATCCTTATCAAATTCGTCGCGATCTTTGGGGGATTTTTGGTTAATCTCTTCGACATAGTTTTGTAACTTATACCCATGGGGACCAAAGATGTCGATAAAAGCCACACGTGCTTGATTTTTGGGCACCCCCAGAATTTGGCGCAATTTAGGTGTAGAGGTGTAAATCATTTTGATGCTCTTGTAATCATCGGGATAGAGCATCAGCCCTAACATCACCTGGATATTGTCCATGCCCTTAAAACCATCCTGCTTGGTGATTTTATGGATGAGGTCCATGCTCAAAGTGTCTAGGGGCTTGATTCGCCCATCAAAACCTTGCACCTGTAGGCGTTGGAATAGTCTTAATTGTCCCTTGGAATGCGCCTTGAGATTTTTCATGCGCGTGATAATACCAGCATTGTGCGCGGCGACTTTTTGCTGTTCAAGCGCGGCCTTTCCCATGTCATTGAGGGGGGTGGGAGCACTCTTGCCCCCATGCATGTCGATTTTGCCCTCTTGAGCGCGCAAATGCACACCTCCAAAGCCCAGTGCGCACGCCAAGAGCAGGCCCGTAATTTTTTGGGACTTGAGAAAGAGGGATAGCCTCTGAAATCGCCCACTTCGACTAAAGAGAAGCGCAATCGCACCTAGAATTAAGCCCGCATAACCGATGTAGGTGATGGTCTTACCCGGGTCTTTATTGACAGAGAGAATGGTACCTTTTTCATCGCGATCGTAAGAAGTTTGGAAAAAGCGGTATCCGCCATAATCTAGGACATGATTCATAAAAATACGGTAAGGCTTGATGAGCTTGCCCTGGTCGTCTAAAATCTCCACTTCTGAGGCATAGGAAGAAGGACTCATGGAGCCTGGATAGCGCTCTAGCTCAAAGCGTTTGAGTTTGAGCGCAAAGGGGAGTTTTTTAGTCGTTACTCCCCAATTGATCGCAATGCGCACACCCGAGAAATCCGCACTCACGCTTTGACCTTCAATACCGGGCCCACCCGTGATAGCATACAGACGACTCTGCCCTCCATAAGTTACTTTCAGCTCTAAGAGGGCGCGGTTATCTTTTTTGTCTGCACTTTGTTTGCGCACACTTAAGGGTTCTAAAATTAAGGGCTGGTTATAAACCTGTATCCTTTCTATGGGCAAATGCCTAGAAAAAGGAGAGAGCTCGCTCTTAAGGGCGGTGTAAAATGGAGGAACATCCGGCTTGCTCACCTGGATATTCAAATAGGTGTCGCTGGTGGTGATGCTATTGCTTGTGGCTGCTTCGCGGATGTGCATGGTCGCCTCAAACCCAAAAAAGCGCGTGATCCCTGCGCCAACAATAATCACCACGAAGGAGAGATGAAAAAAAATACTTACCCAGCGTTTACGCTGGAAAGCTTTAGAAGTGATGAGTGATCCCAAAATGAGAACGAGCAAATAGGCGTGCAAAGCGTTAAACCACCAAGTGTGGTAAACCACAGCCTGGGCTGCAGGCGTGCCATAATCATTCTCAATAAAAGTTGCCAGTGCACAAGCAGTGGCATAAGTGATCATCACTGGAATCGCCGCCCAAAACGAACCTAAAAAAAAGCCTAAAAACGCCCTAAGCTGCATTGAGTTCCCTGGTGCGTTTTAAAATATAGGCACGGAGTTTTTGGATAAATTCCTTATCGTCCTTAATCCCCTCGTCCAAACCTTTACCGATAAATTCCAGGACAGCTAAAAATTGTTTATAGGGCATGTAGCCGGGGAGCTCGTAGATAGTCTTGCCATCGGGATTAGCAAACACAATGGTGGGAGTAGAGCCCACATCGTAAATGGAAGCTAGCTCGGATGTCGGGAGCTTGAACTCTTTATTGTGATGCACTCCTCCCACCTTAAAGCTGTGCATTTTGGAATAACTGATGTTGATATAGTAAGCGCTGTAGTGGGCCTTAATGAAGTTCCTGAGGACCTCGTGCTTTTTAATGTCTTCTTTGAGCAATTCACAATACGAACAGCCATTTTTGCCAAAAACCAAGAGCATGTACTTGCCATTAGGAGCAATATTTTTGGTGTCTGAAAAGACATCTTCGAGCCCTGCATAGCTCTGTTTGTCTAAATTATTCGCTTCTTCGAGAGCTTGCGCAGAACTGCTACTGCCCTGGCTGATCATGCTCTCATCAATAGTATCGTCATCGGCAATAGCAAAACGTGTTAGGGAGAAGCAAGTCAAAAACAGCAAGAAAAACTTACGCATGATAAATCCTTTTTTAAAATTTTACTAGGGGCCCATTGTAGTCTTCTAGGGTAAAGCTTTAGCTTAGAATAGTGCGCGGCGTGTGTGCGAGGAGGTCCAAGATGGCTTTGGCGAAGTCTGGTTGATCATTTAAACAGGGGCATACCAAGTATTCTTTGATAGCTAATCGCTCTGCATCAAGGCGGTATTGAATCTCCAATTCGTAGAGGGTTTCAGAATTATCAATGCTAAAGGCGAGGGGGTAGATAATGATATTGCTCTTGCGATGGGATTCGATCACCTCTGCTGTGCTGGGTTCTAGCCACTTCATAGGGCCTAACTTAGATTGGTAGGATAATTCCACATGCTTAAAGCGCAAGGAAGCTTGGACAAGCGCGCGCTTGAGTAAACTCACATGATGGACGCATTCGGCCTGGTAGGGATCACCCTCCAAAACTACGCGCTCGGGCAAGCCATGCACAGAAAAAATGAGTACAAAGTCCTCAGGTGGTCGCCCCTTTAGTGTGTTGGCAATGCTGTGCACAATGGCTTGATTATAAAGCGCATGCGTGTAAAAGCGCTCAATACTAGAGAGAGTAGGGGTATAGTTGAGTGTTTTGAGCGCATTCAAGGCATCTTGCATGGAAGAGAGTGTTGTAGTGGTGGAATACTGGGCATACATGGAAAAGAAGGTCAAATGTGTAAATCCCTGATCCTGCAATTGCGCTAGCACATCGAGGGCATAGGGAGGAGTGTAGCGCATCGCATAAGCATAATGTCGGCTGGGGTCTAGCGTGCGCAATCTCTGCACCAATTGTGCGCTGAGGGCCGAAATAGGAGATTTGCCCCCCAGACGCTCGTAAATGGCGCGCGACTTGGAAGCCCTACTTTTGACAATGAAGTGTGCGACCAGTTGACGCAGGCGTGCGTTTCTAATCGAGAGAATGCAGGGGTCATTAAACATATTGCGCAAAAATACCTCAACCTCTTGGAGGTTATTAGGCCCGCCCATGTTTAACAAAACAACAGCTTCTTGGAAATGTGAAGATATCAAAGTGTCCATGTCATTATTTCTAATCACAGCTAAAGTTAGGGGCTTTAGCACGCGGATGATAACAATAAAAGCCCAGTGAAAACCCGCGCAAACACAAACTCACGGGTCTTAGCGCCCCACTTTTCCTATTATACTACAATTTTGTGCTATTCATCTTAGAATAGGGCTTCCATGGTCTTGAATGCCCTGGTATAGAACCCATATAAAGAGAACACATGCAATTTAGTTACCATCCCCATGCAGGACAAAGCGAAATTATGGTCGAGGGAGAGCTTTACAGGCATCTGTATTTGAGTCGGCGCACGCAAGCGCAAGCTATCTTGCCATTTAGAAATCTTGAAGATAGCAATCTTTATCTTTATGCCCACACTAGCGTGCATAAAAAACACGCATGCTTACATTTGTTGGAAACGCGCCATGCCCCCAAATGCCCCGCGCACCAAGTCCATTTGATTTGGGCACTCATCGCCCTTAAGGAGATAGAGCGCGTGTTACCCTACCTTAATCAAATGGGTGTGACTAAGATCAGTTTTTTCTACGCCCAATACAGCCAGCGGCAGGAATTATGGGGGACTCGCCAATTTGAACGGCTTAGAAAAATCTTGATTGCTTCTAACCAACAAAGTGGGCGCAGCGATTTGATGCGCCTGGAGCTATTGACAAGCACCCAGGAAGCTTTACAGATGTATCCAGAGGCCAAAATTTTAGATTTACAAGGTCGTAAAACCCCCCAGCCCAGCCATTTAGAACAGGGTATGCTCATCGGACCAGAGGGAGGATTTTCTACACAAGAACGCCAACTCTTTGAAACAAGAGAAATTTACAGCGCACCCAACTCCTTTATCTTAACAAGTGAGGGAGCGGCGTTGTGGCTTAGCGCATTAGGGATGAGCTGATATTAAAAAGTGACAAGCCTCCGAAAGCTACATTGTCAAGAAATTGCACTCATCGATCAACTTTGCTAATAAGAGCTACAAAAAAGTGAAGAGGGTGTTCTCATGCTCACAATCTTCCTTTTACCAGCCACGCCGTAAAGCCCCTAGCTTTAGCTATGGGGATATAAGGCTAGCACCAGCATGGCTGTGCTAATATTTGTGCAATCAAGGGGTAATACCCTTGGGGTTGGGGCATCAACCTTTGGAATAGGGAACGTAAGACTCCAAACGGAGCTGTCCTGCTTGAAGCCGCGATCTCCACTAAAGTTAGAATCCCCTAACTTTAGTTATGGGAGAGTATGTCAACACATGTAGCCAACTACCACCATAGCTTCAAGCTTGCGGGCCTCAGAGCGCGAGTGGTAAGAACACTAATGCTTGGTTAGAGTGGGGATATATCGCCTGTTTAAGGTGTTCAGCCTTAGCGCAATCCTCATGAGTAGCCCCTCTCCAATCTGTCTTACAGGCTTTTTGGTAGTAATAAAGTGCCTTTTTCAAGTCCTTAGTTACCCCTCTGCCATATTCATAGGCTTCTGCTCGGATGGAGAATTTGAGACAATTAGCATCATTACAATTATCGTGAAACTCTTCGCGATCCAATAAGTAGGCTGTTTGGTTGTGTTTGAGGGCTTTTTCAAATCTCTAGTCACCCCTTCATTGCCTGTAATACGCATCAGCACTCCCCATTTCCCCGCTCTTTTCAAGTATTCTAAGGCTTTATAGACATCTTGTTCCACTCCTTTAAGTCCACCAAGATGTAAAGACCCAGCCATGGCATAACCCTCCGCATAGCCTCTATCTCCTGCTTTTAAATAATACTCTAGGGTTTTTGTGTAATTTTCACTCTTAAAAGCTTTTTGTGCGATTGTAAAATCCAAAGCACCCTCCTTTGCCCACAAAAGTACCCATAGACCGACTAATAATACCCTGTATAAATCCTTAAAGCGCATATTTCTCCCAAGCATAACCCGATTTATCTTTGAGAGCTCAAAAGTATCGTGAGATACTCAATAATCTCTTTTACTTACATCAGCTTTATCATCACACTCTCTTATGATTGTGGTGTTGCAAACCAAATGGGCGAGGTTAGAGCGTGTTTGAATGAGTGCCACTTATGCTATGAATCGATTAATGCTGCTAGACGCGCAACTTTAACTATGGCTTTTTGGTGTAAAAGCAAAGAAAATTTTTAAGGCTACGGCGCATGAATAGCAAATGAAGCAAGCGAGCTTACGGGTATCTCTACATTGACTGAGATGGCTGGCAAAGCGAAAAGTGTGTAGGGTTTCAGATTAGGATCATGTTTCTGTGTGCTAGTATAAGGACACCCCTAAAGGGGTTAGGGAGGGAGAATAAAAATGAATTTACTGAATAGTTGGAGTGTAAGAAGAATGGTTTGGTCTAGGATTATTTGGTTGATCAGGAAATTGGGATTCAACTTTGGTTTTAAGGGAGATAAAGTGGTGAATGCGGATAAAGGTGATCTTAAAAAACAGTATTTTTCTATTGCTTCAGAGGCTGAGGTTAATGGAGATTATTCCAAAGCCTTGCAATACTACCAAAAGGCAGCAGATATGGGGCATGCTGTGGCTTACAATAATTTGGGGATTATGTATGCTAAGGGCCAAGGTGTGGTGCAAGACTTTTCTAAAGCCCTAGAGTATTATCAAAAAGCTGCGGATATGGGAGTTGCTGTGGCCTATAATAATTTAGCGGGTATGTGTGAATATGGTCAAGGTGTCCCTAGAGACTACAAAAAGGCTATTGAGTACTACCAAAAAGCAGCAGATATGGGAGTTGCTGCAGCTTGTTATAATTTGGGGGGTATGTATGAATATGGTCAAGGTATTCCACAAGATTATCAAAAAGCTTTGCAATGCTACCAAAAGGCAGCAGATATGGGGGATGTGAGCGCTTGCTGTAATTTAGGGTTCATGTATGAGAAAGGTCAAGGTGTTACACAGGACTATAAAAAGGCTTTTGAACATTATAAAAAGGGAGCGGATGGAGGGCATGCTGAAGCTTGTTTTAACTTAGGTCTGATGTACAAGAGCGGTCAAGGTATTCCACAAGATTATCAAAAAGCTTTGCAATACTATCAAAAGGCAGCAGATATGGGGGATGCTAGTGCTTGCTGTAATTTAGGGTTCATGTATGAGAAAGGTCAAGGTGTTACACAGGACTATAAAAAGGCTTTTGAATATTATAAAAAGGGAGCGGATGGAGGACTTGCTGAGGCTTGGTATAACTTGGGGGTTATGTATGAATATGGACGTGGAGTTGGTCAGGATGAGTTGGTGGCGCGACAATATTACCAAAAGGCTTGTGATATGGGGGTTGAAAAGGGCTGTGATAGGGTAAAGCAGTTGAGCTGCCAGAACTAGGTTGGGGAGTGTATAAAATAGTTGTACCATTGAGAGTTACGAAAGCTGACCATGGTTTAATCTTGGTTGATGGTATAGGCAAACACTAGGATGAGCTCTAAACAATCAAAGTAGCTATGAAAAAGCCAACTTATTCGAATCATACCAATGTGCCCTAAAGTGTGAACCACCCACCAAAGA
>NZ_FZMA01000034.1:0-1059 GCF_900197775.1 Helicobacter salomonis | reverse complement strand
ATCATTTGGAGTTGTGAGGTGAAATTTAGGCAGTTTATGGCACAATGATAGTAGCGTTACGCCCCCGCCAAAGGCGGGGTTGATGCGCTATTGCAATCGTTGGGCACAAACGATTACAAACGCTAATATCATTAGCAACCTGCTCATGTGGTTACCTCCTTTCTGGGGGCAACCCACACCCCCTGACCTCTTACACAGACAAGCTGCAGTGCACCATGCCTTAAGAGATAACCACATGTGTGCCAATAGGGTTATTATAGCTTATTGGTTTGACTTCATGGTATGGGGCTACTTCATTGTAGCGTTATCCGTGCTAGTGTGTGCATTCTGCACCCGCAAAGACTTCTCATGCATCTTAACTCATATGGTCTTACCGCTTAGCAGTTTAGAATGACGGTCTTGGCTTTGTATAACAACATGGGGTCACTTCATTGTGGCGGTATCCGTGCTAGTGTGTGCATTCTGCACACACACAGATGCCAAGTTTACCTTTACTCACGTTTTCCTACCGCTTAATAGTTTTGATAACGGTTTTGCTCCCTATCATGCTTTTTTAACCCTTGTTTCCCCTCTGCTTTTTGGCTTTAATGCCCATACCAAAAAGATATGAAGGACACCCATGGACAATGTCACGCCTCAAGAAGAAGTCATCTTAGAGCAGATTGAAGAACAGCTTTTAGAGCAGGCTGCTAGTCCTCAAGAAGAGTTCATAGGCACATGTGAGCCTGGCATCACTTACGCCTTGGTTGAGAATGATCTGGTGACAGACATCTTTGATGGGGCTATGCTGCCTGAATACAATCCTGCGCAATTGCACATCATCGCTCTACCTGTAGGGGAGGAACTCGCCTATAATGTGGGCAATAAAGTGCTCAATGGCGTGATTGAGCCCACTTCTCTAGCAGAGGCCAAGCGCAAACAATTATGGCTCATTAACGAAGGCTTTGAGCTAGAAGTATCCCAGCTACAACAAGAGCACTTCCCCCTAGAGGAAGTCCTAAGCTTTAATCTCCAAGCTCAAGAAGCCCAACTTTATTTGCAAGACCCACAAGCATCCAC
>NZ_FZMA01000065.1:0-5546 GCF_900197775.1 Helicobacter salomonis | reverse complement strand
TGATTGGCGATGTATTGTTTAATTGCAAAGCCACGCTTTGCTTCCTATAGAAGAGATAAAACAAGAGTTCGTCCATAGTGTGGACAATCTAGTTCTTAAATGTGCAAACTCTTGTTTAAGAGCCGACTATTTCTACCTTTAGCTGTTCTAATAAACTCCATCACCCCAAAACGAGCGTAGCGAAGTTTCTTTAGTAAAACTTGGATCAACTTCTACTAAGATGTGGATATGGTCTTTGTCTGTCTCCATCTCTAAAATCTCCACTTCTAGCTCTTGTACCACTTCCAAAATGATTTTTTGAGCCTTATCTCTACCTGATCTATAAGGACTTTTTGCCTGTATCACCACACAATATGGTATTTGCAAGAATAGACAATATTGTTGCTGCTTTTACATTTGATAGTGGCTATCATACAAAGTGTTGTACAAGATGATATTGACTAACTAGCCCCATAACTAAAGCTAGGGGGGGAATTACAAATTCTTAGAATACAAACAACAGCGTAATGGCAAACTTTTTGTAAAAAGAAACGCGTCGCGTTTCTCTCCTCCGCGATACACGAGTAAAACCTGATTGCGGAAATATCAACCACCAACTTAAGCTAAGTCATAGGGAGTATTGCTGTCCTATATGCGGATACACAGAACATAGAGACATTAATGCTGCTAAGAATATCTTAAGAGTAGAGTTAAAGTCTCTTGGGTTAGGAACTAGCCTTGTGGACTATAAGTAGCAAAGTCTTTCTCAGTTCAGAAACGCTAGTTTGAAGTTAGTTAGGAAGCTTCTCTCTTCAGGGAGTGGCGGTTCGCAGAGCAGGAGAGATTTTACCACTCGCATTATAAGGCTGCATATGCTAAACTTGTGCTATAAAAACGAGAGACGCAATGTGCAGAGTTGGAGCGCCTGCTCCGGATTTGTAGATGCAAAGCATTGGATGCGTGTCCAACATTTATTCCTCATCACGCACAAGGGTCAGGCATTGAAAAAAATCACCTTCCTATCAAGAGGTTTAGTAGCGGTGTTGGGTTTGTGGAACGGAATGGATGCCTTAGATTGGCGCAATCTGGAATCCTTTGCTAAATTCAAGGCAGGGGCAGAATCCTTTTCCAAGGTGGGCTTCAACAATAAGCCCATTAATAGCAACAAAGGGCTTTATCCCACAGAAACTTTTGTTACCGTAGTCGCCTACTTGCAGTTGGATTTCCCTGAATTATTTTCTAAGAGTGCCACCGCGGCAGGGCATCATCTCTCAGGAAGTTTAGGGGGCATGGGCGGGGGACTGATCTACGATGGCACGCGGAATTTGATCGACCAATCCACTGGCAAACCTTACGGCGATATGGCTTGGAATTATTTTGGTTACTGGGGAGGATTAGTTGGCCAAAAACCCTGGGCACAGTGTGGATTGAGCAATGGGGTCAAAACCTATCAAGAAGGTCAACAGCTCACCCAAGCCCAGCTTACGGCTCTGTCCGATCGCACTCATGAGAGTTGCGCACAGGGTTATGCAAATAACACTAGACACTATGTGATTTACAATGCCTATCTTGATTATTCCTATAAGGATATTTTTCGTTTCAGGGGGGGGCGTTACGAATCCCCTGCGGACTACATGAGTGGTTATACCCAGGGCTTGGACATGACCCTGAAGGTGAAAAATTTCAAGTTTTGGTGGTTTAGCTCCTTTGGACGGGGTTTTGCCTATAATGAGTGGCTTTACAATTTTTACTCGCCCAAGACCTACACCTTGGCTAATGGGAAGAACATCAACCCCGGTGTGCATGCCTTTTATATCACATGGCAATACAAGGGTCTTAGCATTGTGCCTTTCTTTTACTTTTCTCCCAACAACGAATACGATCCCAACTTCACGATCCTCTATGATAGTAAACCAGATTTTAAAGGGCTGGGGTGGCGTTCGCAAACTGACATTACCGTGCTAAATCCCATTTATGCCAAACGCTTTTGGAATACATACCAATTTGGCATGCTCTCTAAAAAAAATGCGCATAGTTTAATGATTAAGCAGCGTTTTGACTACAACAACTTCAACTTTGGGGGGGGAATCTACAAGAGTTTTGGTAATGCCAATTGGATGATTGGCTATCATGGAAACCGTTTAGGCTTTGACTTTTGGACTAATAGCGTTTATGCTAATACGATCAATTCACTCTCTTATATGATGGACGCGGACTCTTTCACAGGTTTTCTCTTTGGAGGGGGAGTGCATGAGAGATTTTTGTGGGGCTGTTTAGGACGCCTAACCTATGGTCCTAGAGCCAACGAGCAGGTCATTTCTTTCAACATGGGATACCAGTTTTCCAAGCATTTTTATGCGGATATCAAGGTAGAATTTTACAATATGGACATGCACCGCGGTTACAAGATGGGTTGGAATGGCCCCTTTTTGGATAGTCAGCCTGCTACACAACAGGATAGAAGTCATATTTTTACTGAATTTAAAGTAAGCTTGTAGGTTTAATGCGCAAGCTTGCCCATGTCCTCTTGGTTGCGCACATGTTGGAGAGACTTTTTTTGTGGGGCTTTGATTATAAGTGGAGTGGGGCAACAGAGTCTGTTTCTAAGGTAGCCTTTAACACCTCGCAGATCAATTCACTCAAGGGTATCTATCCTACAGAGAGCTTTATCGCCATAACCGTAAAAACCCAAATAGATTCCACTTTATTGCATAAAGGATCGCATAAAATCAGCAGCGGTCTTGGAGGAGCCTTAGGGGCACTTGCCTATGATAGCACCCGCTATCTTGTCGATCAAAGCACGGGCAAGATTTACGGCTCTAAAGTGTTCTATTACATCGGAAGATGGTGGGGATATTTAGGCGATGCGCCATGGAGAGCGTCTGCACTCCAATCTGATCGACACACACGCCCCTATGTGCTTTATAGTGCTTATTTGCGCTATGAATACGGCCGTGCTTTGAGCATCACAGTGGGCAGGTATTCATCTAAAACGACTTTCATGAGTGGTTACACAGAGGGGTTTGAAGTTTCCTACCACTTTTTACAGAATTTTCAAACAAGATGGTTTAGCTCTTTTGGTAGGGCATTGGCAGTGGGAGAGTTCATCAGGGATTGGTATGCCCCCATTACCACTACTACCACAAATGGCAAGCCTATTAATTTAGGAATCCACGCCTTTGAGGTCAGTTATGAAGACCCCCATGTATTGTTTGAACCTTTGGTGTATTTTTCACCCAATACTTACATTACCCCTGGTTTTAAATTCCACTACAATAGCAATCCTAACTTCAAGGGGATCGGTTTCAAATCTCTAAGCCAAATCGTGCTGATCGTTCCCACATATATGCCCCATCTCTACAACACTTACTATAGAGGTAGTCCTTTAGGAGCGTGGGGGGTAAGTTTGTATTTTCAGCAACGCTTTGACTACAATCAATTCAATTTTGGAGGGGGATACTTCCAAAACATCGGCAATGCTAACGCCAAAATTAACCGGTATGGAAGTCCCATTGGAATCGACTACCGGGATAATAGCGTTTATGGGGGATTGATAGACAATATGATCTCTCCCAACGCGATCACGGGTTTTGTCTTCGGAGGTGGAGTGCATAAAAAATTTTATTGGGGTGTATTGGGCAAACTCACTTTTGCGCCTAGGGCCAGTGAGCAGACTGCTTCCCTCAACTTGGGAATTAGATGGAACGAATATGTGACCAGTGATCTACGCCTCGTTTACCACGAGGTGAGCACACACCGGGGCTATAAAGTGGGCTACAATGGCCCCTACGATCCCAATAACCCCGATTTTGCTCCCAACACGCAAGATAGAAGTTTCTTAATGACCTCTCTCAAGGCGAAGTTCTAATAAATGTATCGTTTAGTAATATCTAAAATATGCAATGTCTAGTATGCCAATTGTTTTTCACCAAAAAATACCCTATGATAGAAAACACTTAGAAGGAGTTCGTATGTCAGAGCATCATTTGCGGGACGCGCATATCGGTTTTACCCGCCTTTTTAGTCTACTGGGGTATCTAGGGATTTCATGGCTGCATGCTTTTGATTATAGCTTTAGCGGGCAATTAGATACCTTTTCTAAAATCGGTTTTAACCATTCTCCCCTCAATTCTGCAAAGGGCATTTTTCCTACAGAAAGTTTTATCGATGTAGCGGGCACCGCCCAAATTAGAGTGGGCTTGTTGCCCAGGCATACCGCTAACCACTCGCTTAACTTCCACCTTGGGGGTGAAATGGCAGGGGTCCCTTATGACTCTACAAAATATTTAATAGATCAGGCCAATGGTAAGGTATTTGGTTCGGATGTCTATAACTTCATCGGGGGTTGGCATGGCTATTTTTTTAACAAATATTTTGGTCCAGATTATGCCGGGCATGGGCAATCAGGGGCATGGAATGCGCGTCCCTATATTTTGGACACCGCCTATATCGATTATCAGTATAAAGATGTTTTTGGGATAAAACTAGGGCGTTATGCAGCTAATATTGACCTAATGAGTGGGTCTAACCAGGGTTTTGAGTTCTACTACAAACCTATGAAAAATCTCAAATTATGGTGGTGGAGTTCTTTTGGGCGAGGCTTGGCGTTTAACTCTTGGATTTACCAATTCTACGCTGTCGTTCCCTACTTGCAAAAAAACGGACAATTCATTAACTATGGCTGGCATGGGATCACTGCCACTTATGATTACGATAAATTAAGTGCGCAGTTTTACTACTTTTTTGCCCCAAAGACCTACAACACCCCGGGGATTAAACTGGTCTATGACACTAATAAAAACTTTCAGCAGGTGGGTTTTCGCTCCCAGACTCTTCTCATGGTAACTGTTCCTATCTACTATTCTGGTTGGTATAATTCAGAAACGGGTCATTACAGTATTTGGGATAACCCTCAACACGGATCGCCTACGGGCAAATATGGCGTTAGCCTCAATATCCGTCAAATTTTCCGCTGGAATAAATTTACTTATATCTTAGGGCTCTACAATACCTTTGGCAACTCTGATGCCCTGCTTGGCAGCCACACCATGCCCATGGGAAATAACACTTCTTATGTCAATGATATTTATGGGATTGTGGGTTATGACTTTTGGGATAACATCGGTTACGACGGCCTCTCTGATGCGGTCGTCAATGCAAACACCACTACGGTTTATGGCTCTGTGGGAAGCGTATACAAAAAGTTTGCCTGGCATATCTTTGGACGAGTGAGCCATGCCAATAAAGACGCGCAAGGACATCGAGGGCGCGCTGATGAGTATTCTGCAGCTCTAAGTTTAGACTACGCCTTCACCCCCTCCATATTGCTCCATTTTAAGGTCGAATACTACGGCGTGCAAATTCACCAAGGGTACCGCGTAGGTTACTTTGGCTTGCCCCAATTTGGTAATCCCGCTTTTCAGGCAAACTATCAAGACAGAAGTCATTTGATGACCAACCTCACTTTAAAGTTTTAACACCAATTCAGTTTTTGGTTCCTTCCCCCCCACCCCCTAGCTTTAGTTATGGGGCTAGTTAGTCAATATCATCTTGTACAACACTTTGTA
>NZ_FZMA01000033.1:0-1809 GCF_900197775.1 Helicobacter salomonis | reverse complement strand
ATCATTTGGAGTTGTGAGGTTTAGAGGATTTTAAGGGGGTCAGGGCTACAATGGTGCCGTGGTTAGGGGGCAGTGCCCCCATTGGTTTAATATAGCGGTTGTGCGAGGACCACTAAAACCAGCAGCACCACGAGAAGAACTCTCATGTTTGGCTCTCCTTTCTGGAGTGCCACCCTCTGCACATCCCAACCCATAAACCTAAGAGTTAATACCTCAAAAGTCATTGCGCCAAATGCACACAAGAAAAGCCAAACACTGCTACCTCATTGTAACATCTTTTAACCCGCGTTTCCCTACCGCTTAACAATTTTGATAATAGTTCCTGCTTTGTATAGCATGGGGTTACTTCATTGTAACGTTTTGCGTGCTAGCGAGGCTATTCTAGCCTCGCACAGATATCGCGTTTACCTTAATGCGCGTTAGTCTTACCGCTTAATAGTTTTGATAACGGTTACTGCTTCATAGCATGGGGCACGCACCTACCGCTCAATAGTTTAGAATAACGGTTTTGCTTTAGGCATGGGGTTAATTTGTTGTAACGCTTTCCGTGCTAAGCGAGGCTATTCTAGCCTCGCAAAGATGCCAAGATAAACTTAATTCACATTTTGTCTACTGTCTAACAGTTTAGAATAACGGTGTGGCTTTAGGCATGGGGTTACTTTGTTGTGACGTTATCCGTGCTAGCGGGGCTATTCTAGCCCCGCAAAGATGCAGCGTTTAGACTTAATAAGCGTTAGTCTTACCGCTTAATAGTTTTGATAACGGTTTTGCTTTAGGCATGGGGTTAATTTGTTGTAACGCTTTCCGTGCTAAGCGAGGCTATTCTAGCCTCGCAAAGATGCCAAGATAAACTTAATTCACATTTTTCCTACCGCTTAATAGTTTAGAATAACGCTTTGGCTTTAGGCATGGGGTTACTTCATTGTGGCGTTCCCCGTGCTAGTGTGTGCATTCTGCACACACACAGATGCCAAGTTTTTCCTTAATTTGCGTTAGTCTTACCGCTTAATAGTTTAGATAACGGTTACTGCTCCGTATCACGCGTTTTTAACCCTTGTTTCTCTTTTCATTTCTGACTATCCTACCCCCATAAAGGGGAAAAATGGCAACTTTAGATTTTAAGAGACTGGCTGCAGATGGGATTGATAAGGCTCGAGTGCTAGACTTCATCAAAGCCCAAAAGAGCAATTTCAACCACGATGCCTTAGAACAATTCTATCAGCAAAGAGGCTTTAGTGCCGATCAGATCACCCGTGCCCTCTACCACGATTTAGAACATTTTAAAGAATTTAGCTTTGAGCCCAGTGCTCCTCAAGCAGAGAACTCTAGCCAGAGTGCAGAAAACCCCCTAGGAGCACAGAGCGCAACACAGACCGACCCTACACCACAGAGCTCTACAGAGAAAAGCGCACAAACACAAGCTCAAGCCCCAGAGAACTCTATACCACAGAGCTCTACAACTCCGCCCAGCACACCCACACAGAGCACTCAGCAGCAGGGTACCCCCTCTAAAAAAGACCCCCAAGCCATTCTCAAAGCCTTGGAGGATAGAGCCCATAAGTTAGAGCAACAAGCGGGCATTAAAGAGGATGTCATGCAGGCCTTGAGATTGGGAATGTCAGAACCCCAAGCTTTAAAGCTGCAAAAATTAGGCTATCACCAGCTTATTCAAGAGGCCATTAAGGAGAATGTCCCTTATGAAAAACTCCCCAAGAGTGCACGCCAATACCTCTCTAGGGTCGCCTTTGAGAAGTCCAGCATTACAGACGCATTATTTCACCCCCTTGAGTATTTTGGTGGGGCTAGGGG
>NZ_FZMA01000049.1:0-1192 GCF_900197775.1 Helicobacter salomonis | reverse complement strand
TTTAGTGAGTTTAGTTTGTAGATTTTGGAAAAACTTTTTATATGGGTAGAACACGCCATTGCTGGCTATGACTAGAGACTCTAAACCCATATCTAAACCCACGGCTTTTTTGATAGTTATGGGTTTAGGTTCAGGCTTATTATCTTCATAGCTTACAGAAAGATAGTATATCTGTAATGCAAGAGATAAACCCCTGCTTGATAGTAGAGCTTTTAGGTAAAAATCTGTGGAATTTAGTTTTGGTAGTTTCGTTGAATTTGGGTAGTTTGACTTGATTATTTTGGTTATTTTGCAAATCCACTCTTAAGTGTTGCAGGACACAGAAAACCTGCTTGGCATGCTTTTAGACTTGAATTAGGGTAATTTGCTAACTTAGAAAAGAATTTATCAAAAGCTGTGCTCAGTTGCCTGAGTGCCATTTGCAAGCTTTGAGAGTTGCATTCACTTAAGATAAGAGTAAGCCTCTTGCTTTTTAAGGGGGGTGAGCACCTTTTGCATGCTGAAGTAATTTTCTCTAATGCGATGACGCGTATTGCTTTTGGCGGTATACTAAAAAGTAGTTATAGACCACCCTAGCACAGCCAAAATGTAACTGCATCGGTGCTTTTTGCTCAACACTAGGATAAATCCTAAACTTTATTGCTTTAAGCAATTCCCCACGCCTTAAGTATTTTGCATGGCTATAGCATAATTTTTAAAATATTTTTAAGGCACAGAGCTATGAAAAACTATCAACAAGAGCAACTACAATCTAAAAGCCCATTTGATTTTAGTGTGTCAATACAGAAAAAAGTTACTCGTAGGCGATGTGGCTATTTTTATAAAGTCTGTGCTTGAGGAGATAGAGGAAAGTTCAGATTTTATCATCATAGCAAGGCAAACCGACAAAGACCATCTACACCTCATGATTGAATATCTCCCTAGGGTGTCTATCAGTTTCATCATCATGCAGATCAAGGGGATGACTACTTGTGAACCGCCACTCCCTAAAGAGAGAAGCTTCCTAACTAACTTCAAACTAGCGTTTCTGAACTGAGAAAGACTTTGCTATGTATAGTCTGCAAGGCTAGTTTCTAACCCAAGAGACCTACAAACCCGCTGATGGGTAGCACATCATCATGCGCGAGAGAAACAGCTTGTAGAAGACGCACAAAATACTCTTGTGCAGGCAGTAAGTGAACCGCCCCTCACC